>JBJOHE010000448.1:0-21812 GCA_046047895.1 Planctomycetota bacterium
AGGTCCTTCGTCATCTTGCCCGATTCGACCGTCTCGATGCAGACCCGCTCGAGCGTCTCACCAAACCTGGTCACGTCGGGCGTGCCATCGAGCTTTCCCCGGTGAGCCAGGCCGCGGGTCCAGGCGAAGATCGAAGCGATCGGGTTGGTGCTCGTGGCCTTGCCCTGCTGGTGCTGCCGGTAGTGTCGCGTGACCGTGCCATGGGCCGCCTCGGCCTCCACGGTCTTGCCGTCGGGTGTCATCAGCACGCTCGTCATCAGGCCGAGCGAGCCGAAGCCCTGGGCCACGATGTCGCTCTGCACATCGCCGTCGTAGTTCTTGCAGGCCCAGACATAGCCCCCTTCCCACTTCATGGCACAGGCCACCATGTCGTCGATCAGGCGGTGTTCATAGGTGAGGCCCTTGGCCTGGAATTCGTCCTTGAACTCGGCGTCGAACACCTCCTGGAAGAGATCCTTGAACCGGCCGTCGTAGACCTTGAGGATCGTGTTCTTGGTCGAGAGGTAGACGGGATAGTTGCGGGCGAGACCGTAGCGGAAGCTCGCCCGGGCGAAATCCCGGATCGAGTCGTCACGGTTGTACATCGCCAGCGCCACGCCCGGAGACGGGAAGTCGTAGACCTGCATCTCCATGGGGGCCGAGCCATCGGCGGGCGTGAAGGTGAGCGTGAGCTGGCCCTTGCCCGGAATCTTCACGTCGGTGGCCCGGTATTGATCGCCGAAGGCATGGCGGCCCACCACGATCGGCTTGGTCCAGCCCGGCACGAGCCGGGGAATGTTCGAGATGATGATCGGCTCGCGGAAGATCACGCCGCCCAGGATGTTGCGGATCGTGCCGTTGGGGCTCTTCCACATCTTTTTGAGGCCGAATTCCTCGACCCGGGCCTCGTCAGGCGTGATCGTGGCGCACTTCACGCCCACGCCGCATTCCTTGATCGCATGGGCGGCGTCGACGGTCACCTGGTCGTCGGTCGCGTCGCGGTTTTGGATCGAGAGATCGAAGGAGCGGAGTTCGACGTCGAGGTAGGGAAGGATCAGCCTGTCTTTGATGAACTGCCAGATGATCCGCGTCATCTCGTCGCCGTCGAGTTCGACGACGGGGCCTGTCACCTTGATCCTGCCTGCCATGGGTCGTGGGTGCTCCTGCGAAAAGGAAGGGTCTCGAATCACGGCCCCAGCCCGGGCCGGCGGCGATGTTGTACCAGCATCCCGCGGCCGCTTCACACCGGGCCGGCGGCCACGGTCGCCACGAGCACGTCCACCGCCGCGGAGAGTTGGCCGAGGTCGATCCATTCATCGGCGGTGTGGGCCTGCTCGATCGAGCCGGGGCCGAAGACCACGCTCGGCACGCCCGCGGCGGCGTAGACGCCGGCGTTGGTGCCGTAGCGGGCCGCGGTGCGGCGGCCGTGGCCGTGCTGCCGGGCGGCGGTGGACAGGGCGTCGACCCAGGGGGCGGCGGCAGGCTCGGCCGTGCGATCGGGCAGGCCGTAGGCGTCGTTGAAGGGGGGCTCGTGCTCGACCCGCACGCCAGGACAGGCGGCTGCGATCCGGGCGATCACCTCGTCTCGAGCTGCGTCGGCAGACTCGCCGGGCAGGAGCCGCCGCTCGAGTTCGAGCACCGCCAGGTCGGGCACGAGATTGACGCCGGTGCCGCCGTGGAGCGTGCCGAGACTCAGCGTGGGCGGGCCACAGGCATGGTCGGGCTGCCGCGTGAGCAGCTCGCCGGCCAGCGACTCGATGGCCAGAGCGGCGCGAGCCGCGGCATAGAGGGCGTTTTGGCCCAGTTCGGGGAAGGCACCGTGGCAGGCGCGGCCATGCACCCGCACCCGCCACTTGAGCGAGCCCTTGTGGGCCACCACCAGATCGAGGCCGGTCGGCTCAGCGACGAAGGCCACGTCCGGCCGCTCGCCGATGAGTTCGCGGGCGGCGATATCGCCTGGCAGAGAGCCGGGCCGACCCGCCGCAGCGTCCCACAGCCGGGTCAGGGCCAGCGCGCCTGAAAACCCGAACTCCTCATTGACTGTCGCGGCCAGCACGATCGTGGCCCGCCGCCGGGGAGCCGACGCGAGCCGTTCGAGGGCCGCCGTCATCGCCGCCAGCCCCCCCTTCACGTCGCAGGTGCCCCGGCCATACATCCGACCGTCCTGCACGACCGGCAGAAACGGCTCGATCGACATGCCCTCGGCAGGCACCGTGTCTTGGTGGGCGTCCCAGAGCATCGTCGGACAGCCGGGCTCGGTGGCCTCCAGCCGGGCAAGCAGGTTGTCGCGTCCGGGGGCCACGGGCTGCCGCACCCAGGGAATTCCGGCCGCGGCGAATCGCTGGCAGAGAAAATCGGTCACCCGCCCTTCCAAATACTGGGGGCCGGAGACATCCCGCCCCATCGGATTGACGCTCGGCCGGCGGACGAGCGCGGCCAGCAATGCGACATGGTCGGGAACAGACATCCCCGCCACCCTACCAAACCGGCCGCTTTCTTTCGCTGCCCCGACCGGGAGGGTAAACTGCCGTTCTCACTCGTCAGTTTCTTTTTCTCCTCGACGGGAACCCTCCATGCCCTGCGTCCGCTCGTCCCACCGCCGCCCGGTTGTTGTTCGTTCGAAACTCGGGCCGGTCGCGGCTGTCTTGATGGCGGCAGCAATCCTCGGGAGTTGCCCTCGTGCACCCGCAGCCGACCCGGCCGGCCCCCGGGCGGCCGATGAAGCTGCCGTTCGCGCCGCCTCCAAGGCCTATGTCGCCGCGCTGGCGAAGGGCGACGCAGCCGCGCTCGCGGCCGCCTGGACTCCCGACGGCGACATCGTCGACGCCGCTGGCAACCGGCTCCTGGGCCGGGAAGCGATGTCACTCGAGAAGGGAGCCGCCTCTGGTCGGCCGCAGATCACGATCCACGACACGCGGCTTCGCTTCCTGTCGGCCGACTCGGCGATCGAAGACGGCACCGTTGAGATCGTGCCGCCGACTGGCGGTCCGTTGACCGGCCGGTTCTCGGCCACCTGGGTGCGACACGAGGGGGGTTGGAAGCTCGCCGCGCTCCGGGAGGCTCGGGCCGCCGCCGTCACCGGGCCTGCGGCCCTCGCCGATCTCGAATGGATGGTCGGTGACTGGAAGGTGATCGATGAGCATCCCGCCGCCGGTTCGGCCGAGGGTGAACCGGTGATCGAGGTCTCGACGAAGTGGAACGAAGCGAAGACCTTCCTCAACCGGGTGATGACGATCACCCACTCCCCCGACGCCCCGCCGCTACGGATCACGCAGCGGCTCGGCTGGGATCCGCTGTCGCGGTCGATCCGATCGTGGGCCTTCGGCTCCGACGGCAGCTACGGCGAAGCGGTCTGGACCCGCGACGGCCAGTCGTGGGTGGCGGAAGCCCGGGCGGTCATGCCCGACGGCCGGCAGACCTCGTCGCTCAACATCTATAGCTACGACGGCAAGGATCGCTGTGCCTGGCGGTCGGTGCCGACCCACATCGGCGGCGAGCACGTGCCGCGCGTCGATCTGACGATGGTTCGCAAGTCGGCGGCACAGTAGCCGCCAGTCGTGAGGAACTCTTGATCATGCGGATGTTCACCCTGGTTTCGTGTTCGATCGCCACCGCCCTGCTTCAGCTGGCCGGAGCCGGCGGCATGGCCGCCGATCCTGCCCCCGCCGGTCAGCCCGCCGCCCAGAAGGCCGCCGCGGGGGACGCCGGCGACATCGCCCGCAAGGCTGAGATCATGAACAGCCAACGGTGGCGGCGGGCGATCTTTGAACTCGGCGAGTGGCTCTCGTCGCAGAAGATCTACTCGCCGCAGGAAGTCAATCGCATCAAGGCCGACTTCAACCGGCGGGTCGCCGGGATGTCGTCGTATGAACTCGAGTATCTGCTCGAGGATCTTGACGCGAAGTTCAAGATCATGGAATCGGCCGAAGCGAAGGACGCCCGCGCCTGGGTGGGCCAGTACCTGGCCGCGATGAGCGACTCGAAGCGAGCCGAGGTGCTCAAGGACGTGCCCGACGTCGTGACGATGTCGGCCGCCCAGCTTCAGCAGGAGGTCGACCGGATCGAGCAGAAGAAGGCTTCGCTCCAGCAACGGCAGCAGGCCTTCGACCAGAGCCGCCAGACGATGGTCGACCAGGCCGCCGCCGCCCGGCAGGCGACGGCCGCGGCCTCCCGGGCCGCCATGGCCCAGACCCGGGCGGCCCCGTTCTCGCCGTATCACAGCGGTGGTGGCGGCGGAGGCGGTGGTGGTGGTGGCGGTGGCAAGCAGCCCTTCTCCGACGTCCATCAGTCGGGCATGACGGTCACCGCCGGCCCCTGGGGCGCCTACGTCAGCTTCAACACCGGCTCGTTCTGACTTGAGCGCCCAGCGGGCCATGCGGTTTTATCGGCTTCGCGGCCATCCCTGGCCCGCGAAGCCTTGCCTCGCCTCCGCTCGGCCGGCCGCCTTCCGGGCGGCCGATGGCGTGCGGTCTGCGCGGGGTAGCAGCCCTGTCTGCGCGGATGGGAGTCGAGGCGGGGCGGCCCGAATGGCACGCTGCGCGAGGCTGCGCCTCGCTGCGTGCCGGTGGGGGGCAGAGTCGAGTCGAGGTGGGGCGGCCCGAATGGCACGCTGCTCGAGGCTGCGCCCCGCTGCGTGCCGGTGGGAGTTGAAGGCCGAGGTGGGGCTGCCCGGCGGGATCGCTGCGTGCCTGAGAGAGCGTCGGAATCGCCGGTGGGGATGGCAGGCGAGTTGGCCGGTGGGGGCAGGCTTGCAGCCTGCCCGAATCCGGACGTACTCAGCGTCTGGCCCGCGCCATCAAACGCAGAGACCGCATTCCGCAGGCTGCAAGCCTGCGGCCACAGGTCTCTTCGCCAAACGCCTTCAGCGGCGGCGAAAACAACCATCCAATGACTCCGACAATGCCGACACTGCGAATCCCGCCCTCGCCAACGCCTCAAAAACCGCGAACGCAGGTCGGGGCTGCCCGTGTCCTCGAGGCGGCCTAGAGAACAAGCGAAGCCCGGAGGGCGAAAGCGCGGTTCTCTCGGAGTGAGCGAAGGGCAAGGATGCCCGAAGCGAACGTCCGACGAGCGGATGCGGGCAGCCCCGACCCACCAGTTGACGTCGCCTCAGCCCCTACCAACCGACGGATCCTCGACGCCGCCCAGTCAGTGAGGCAACCGTCCGGCGCGGCGAACTGGCGGATTGCGGCAAGCCGGGCAAGCGAGGCGGTTCGCTCCAGGCTCGGGCTCCGGGATCGGTCTGTCGGCCGCACCCGGGGTTGTGGTATCCCCCCTTGCGAATCCGTTCGTGTCCGCCGGGCCTCCAATGCCGCCAGTCCAGCCGCCGCCGATTCCGCCGCTCGATTCGCCGGGAGACCGCCCGCGATTCTCGGTGCTCGTGCCCACCTACGAGCCCGACGGGAAGCTCGCCCGCACGCTCGAGTCGGTGCTCGCCCAGGCCGGCCCGGCCGCGATGATGGAGATCGTCGTCGTCGACGATGGCTCCCGGCCCGGGCTCGTGCGGGAGATCGTGGAACAGGTCGACCCCGGCCGACGAATCGAGGTCGTCGAGCATAAGCGGCGGCTTGGCCTCTGTGGCAACTGGAACCGTGCCATCGCCCGGGCCCGCGGCGAGCTCGTGCACCTGCTCCATCAAGATGACTACGTTCTGCCCGGCTTCTACGACCGGATGCACCAGGCGTTTCGGCAGGCCCCGGGGCTCGGCATGGCCTTCTGCCGCAGCCGGCTCGTGGATGCGGCCGACCGCACGATCCGCACCGAGTCGCGGCAGCAGTGGACCGCCGGCGTGCTCGTGAACTGGCTGCCGCGGATCGCCGAGCGGCAGCGGATCCAGACACCGGCCGTCGTCGTGCCTCGGGCGACCTACGAGCGGCTGGGGGGATACCGTTCGGATCTCCAGCTGGCGCTCGACTGGGAGATGTGGGTGAGAATCGCAGCCCATGCGGCTGTCTGGTACGAGCCCAGGCCCTGTGTCTGCTACCGTCGCCATGCCGCCAATGAAACCTCCCGGCTGATGGCCAGCGGCGACGCCTGGCCCGACATCGCCTGGGCGATCGAGATCAATGCCGGGCATCTGCCGGCGGGCATCCGCGACCAGACGAAGGCGAGCAGCGTTCGCTGGTACGCCGCCTCGGCCATGCGGACCGCTGAACGCCAGATCCGCGCGGGGCTGTTCGCCCGGGCCGCCGTCACGCTCGGCCATGTGCCGGCGATGCTGGCCCTGCTCGCCGACCAGCCGCAGAACTTCGGCGTGGCGCGGCGGCTCGCCCTGCTGCGGGAGCACGTCACCCGCGGGCTCGGTCGACGGGCGGCCTGAACCGGCGGGAATCCAGCGATGGCGACCGAGTCACCGGCAACGATCAGGGTCTTGCCGACCGCGGCGAGGCGGGCGATCGTCTTCGCCCACTTCGATCCCCACGGCTGCTTCGATCCGCATGTCACCCATGCCCTGCGGGCCTATCGGTCGTTGGCCGAGCGGATCGTGCTGGTTTCCAACTCGGCTCGAACCCTCCCGCCGCTGCTGCGGCCGCTCGTCGATGACTTCGTGCCCCGGGCCAACGTGGGCTACGACTTCGGCGCCTGGCGGGACGGGCTCGGCCGGTTCCGAGCGGCCGACTACGAGGAGGTAGTGTGCGTCAACGACAGCGTGTACGGGCCGCTCTTCGATCTCCAGCCCGCGCTTGCCGACAGCCGCGTGGCCGCGGCCGACCTCTGGGGCATGGTGGTATCGGATCAGAATCCGAACCGGCGGGCGGCTCGGATCCGGCACGTGCAGTCGTGGTTTCTCGGGATGCGTCGGCCGCTGCTCGAATCCGACGCCTGGGCGGCATTCTGGCAGGAGGCGGGGTGGCCGGGGAGCAAGCGGGAGATCGTCGAGCGGTTCGAGATCGGCTTCTCGGCCCGGATGGCCGCCGCCGGCTTCCGGATCGCCGGACTCTACGACGCGTCGACGGCGGCGCCAGTGCGGATCGACGAACTCTGGCCCGATCTCTCGCTCCGGGCCCCGGCCCGAAGCTGGCGGCTGGTGCGGAAGAGCCGGCGGACGCCCCACAACCCGAGCGAACTCGTCTGGTGGCGACTCTGGCAGGCCGGCATCCCCTACCTGAAGGTGGGTTTGTTGCGCGTCAACTATTACGGAGTCGATCTCCGGCGAGTCCTGGCGGAACTCGGCCGATCGACCGATTACCCGCTCGAATTCGTCCATGGGCACCTGGCCCGCTGTGGCTGAGCCGGCGAACGGGCGGCTGCGTGGCAATGGGCGGAATTGGGCCAAAACCGGCCGAATGCCGCGTCTGCCGGTGGCGACTCGTCGCCTGCCGGCGGTGACGGTATAACTTCACCGGTTGATTCGGTCGGTAGGAGGCAGGTCTGCCCCCTTTTTTCGAGCCCGACTTTGTGACGAATTTCACGAAGTCTGGTTCCGCGGCCGAAAACGACAGGTGGCCCGCCGCCTCCCTCCTTCCGAGTCCTGCCGCCCCATGGAAGCGATCCTGCCGGTTCTGCTGTTCGTCGCGATTGCGGCGGCTGTTTCGGTGGGGCTTGTCGTGTTCGCGGAGGCGGTCGGCCCCCGGCGCTCGGGGGCTGTCAAGGAGATGCCGTATGAGAGCGGCATGGACCCGGTCCACGACACCCGGCGGCGGTTCGACGTCCGGTTTCACCTCGTGGCGATCACCTTCTTGGTGTTCGACGTCGAACTGTTGTTCCTCTACCCATGGGCTGTTGCCAGCCGTTCGGTGGCCGGCGTCGATGCGGCCGTGGCCGAGGGGCTCGTCTCCTCCCGCGGCCTGGTCTTCGCCGGCGCGATGGCCTTCACGGCCTTGGTGATCGTCGGGTTCGCATACGACTGGCGGAAAGGGGTTTTCCGATGGCGATGACCGGATCTGGAATCGACGGGCTTCCCGAAAACGTGGTGGTCAGCCGGCTCGACGCCCTTGCCAACTGGTGCCGCAAGAACAGCCTCTGGCCGATGCCGTTCGCCACCGCCTGCTGCGGGATCGAACTGATGGCCACCGGCGCCAGCAAGCACGACCTGGCCCGGTTCGGAGCGGAGGTGTTTCGCTTCAGCCCGCGGCAGTGCGATCTGATGATCGTGGCCGGCCGCGTGGTGATGAAGATGCTGCCGGTGCTCCAGCGGATCTGGCAGCAGATGCACGAGCCGAAGTGGTGCATCTCGATGGGCGCCTGCGCGAGCACCGGCGGGGTGTTCGACACCTACGCCGTGGTCCAGGGCATCGACCGCTTCATCCCGGTCGACATGTACGTGCCCGGCTGTCCCCCGCGGCCCGAGCAGCTGATCCAGGCGATCATCGACCTCCAGGACAAGATCCAGCGGGAGGGCACGATCACGGGCCGCGAGTTCGACACCGCCGGCCGCCAGCTGAGAAAGCGGGCGCTCGTGGAGATTGCAGCCCCGCTCTCGATCGACGCCTCCCGCAATCCCGTGCTCCAGCGGGAACTCGCCGCCGAGGCCGAGCTGTTCGCCGGCCGCTCCTGACCTTCCCGCCCGACCCCCATCTCGCTCGATGCCCTTCACCCCGCCATCCGTAGAAGACGTGCTCGCCGCGATCGCCGACCGGTTCGGCCCGCTCGAGGCGTCCGTGTTTCGTGGCCAGACCCGGCTCGTCGTGCCCGAGCAACGGGCCTTCGACCTGCTCGGGTTTCTCAAGGAGCAGGGCTTCGACCTGCTGGTCGACGTCTCGTGCGTCGATTATCTCGAATACCGCGACCCGCCGATGCAATTGGCCTCATGCGGCGGCCATCGCTACGGGCTCGTCTATCTGCTGGCCTCAACCGCCACGAATCAGCGGCTCACGGTGCGAACGTTCGTGGATGACCCCGAACCGACGGTGCGCAGCGTCGTGCCGCTCTGGGAGGCCGCCAACTGGCTGGAGCGGGAGGTCTGGGATCTGTTCGGGATTCGGTTCACCGGACATCCCGACCTCCGCCGGCTCGTGATGCCGGAAGAGTTTACGGCCCATCCGCTCCGCAAGGACTATCCGCTTCAGGGGCGGGGCGAGCGTCACAACTTCCCGGTGATCACCCGAGACCGGAGCTAACCGCATGTCGATCGCCCCAGCGCACACCATCGCGGCCGAGATCCCCGAAGCAGCCACCCGGAGCGAAGACTATCTCTGGACGCTCAACTTCGGGCCGCAGCACCCGGCCACCCACACCACGCTGCGGCTCGTGCTGAAGCTCGAGGGGGAGCGGGTGGTCGACGCGATGCCCGAGATGGGCTACCTCCATTCAGGCTTCGAGAAGATCGGCGAGCACCTCACGTTCAACCAGTATGTGACCGTCACCGACCGGATGAACTACATCTCGCCGATGGCCAACAACGTGGCCTGGCATCATGCGGTGGAAACGCTGCTGGGAATCGACCTCACGCCCCGCTGCAAGGTGATCCGCACGATCATCGCCGAGCTCGCCCGGATCAGCGACCACCTGCTCTGCAACGGAGCGGTCGGCCTCGACACCGGGGCCTTCACCTTCTTCCTCTACGGCTTCTACCAGCGAGAGGTGATCTACGACATCTTCGAGACCCTCTGCGGCGCCCGGTTCACCAATTCCTACACCCGGGTTGGCGGCCTCTCGCAGGACATCACGCCGCTGGTGATCGAGAAGATCCGTACGTTCGTGAAGACCTTCCCCAAGACCCTCGACGACATGGAGCGGCTGCTCACCCGAAATCGGATCTTCGTCGACCGCACGAAGGGCGTGGGCGTGCTCACGAAGGCGGACGCGATCAATCGGGGAGCGACCGGGCCGGTGGCCCGGGCCAGCGGGGTGGCCCGCGACCTGCGGAAGGATGAGCCCTATCTCGCCTACGCCGACTACGACTTCCAGGTCTGCTGTGCCACTGCCGGCGACTGCTACGCCCGCTACCTCGTGCGGATGCAGGAGATGAGGGAGAGCCTGCGGATCGTGGCCCAGGCGCTGGAAAACATCCCGGCCGGCCCGGTCGATGTGGGCATGGATCAGCGGACGGCCAAGCCCGACAAGAAGCAGGTCTACTCGACGATCGAAGGCACGATCTCCCACTTCGAGCTGGCGATGAGCAACCGCGGCTTCGACGTGCCCTGCGAAGAGACCTACGCCGCCATCGAGGCGCCCAACGGCGAACTCGGCTTCTACATCGCCGGCGACGGCAACGAAACCGCCTACCGGGCCCGCTGCCGGCCGCCAAGCGTGCTCCACTTCGCCATGTTTCCCGCCCTGATCCGTGGGCACACCCTGTCCGACGTCGTGGCCGTCCTCGGCAGCCTCAACATCATCGCCGCGGAGCTCGATCGATGAGGAGGTCGCCATGATCGCTCACAGAAGAATCCTCACCGACGAAATGATCGCGGAGATCGAGGCGCTCGCGCCCCGGTATCCCGACCGGAGAGCGCTCGTGCTGCCGGCGCTCCACATCGTCAACCGCGAGCTGCGGCATGTGCCGCTCGAGGCGGTGGCCGAGATCGCGGCCGTGCTCGGGTTTCCGCCGGCCGAGGTGCAAGACACCCTGAGCTTTTACCAGTTCTTCCACCAGGTGAAGCCCCACGGCAGGGTGCGGGCATTCGTCTGCCGGTCGATCAGCTGTGCCCTGCGGGGCGGCGATGAACTGCTCGACAGGCTCTGCCATGCCAACGGGATCCATCCCTACGGCACCACTCCCGACGGCGAACTCACGATCGAGCCGGCAGAATGCCTCGGGGCCTGCGACTTTGCCCCCTGCATCCTGGCAAATGACGACCTCCTCAAGAACATGACGCCTGAGGCCGCCGAGGCCGAGCTCAAGAAGCCGCGTGCGAGGGCCACCTGAGATGACTCCCTTCAAGCCCGTCCTGCTCGAGGCGGTCGGCGTGCCCGACGGCCACACCCTGGCGAGCTACCGTTCTCGCGGCGGCTACGCGCCGCTCGAGGCGGTGCTGCGGGAGAAGCAGCCGATCGACGTCGTGGAGATGGTGAAGTCGTCGGGGCTGCGAGGCCGCGGCGGGGCCGGCTTCTCCACCGGTCTCAAGTGGACCTTCCTGCCCAAGGACCATCCGGGGCCCATCTACCTCTGCGTCAACGCCGACGAAAGCGAGCCGGGCACCTTCAACAACCGGTTCCTGATGGAGGACGATCCCCATCAGGTGCTCGAGGGGACGATCCTTTCGTCGTTCGCCACCCGGGCGACCACCGCCTACATCTACCTGCGGTATGAGTATCCGCATGCCTGGAATCGCCTCCAGGCCGCAATCGACGAGTGCTACGCCGCCGGCCTCCTGGGAAAGAACATCCTCGGCAGCAGCTTCTCGCTCGACATCTATCTCCATCGCGGTGCCGCAGCCTACATCTGCGGCGAGGAGACAGGGCTGATCGAGAGCCTCGAGGGCAAGCGGGCCTGGCCGCGGATCAAGCCGCCGTTCCCGGCGATCGAAGGCGTGTTCCGCAAGCCGACGGTGGTCAATAACGTCGAGACAATGGCCTGCGTCGCCCAAATCGCCCGCCGCGGCGT
Source organism: Planctomycetota bacterium (assembly GCA_046047895.1). Lineage (GTDB taxonomy): Bacteria > Planctomycetota > Planctomycetia > Pirellulales > UBA1268 > QWPN01. The sequence goes on from JBJOHE010000448.1 coordinate 11,465, forward strand.
CGACTGGTTCAAGTCGATCGGCGTGCCGGCCGACCCCAACAACCCCCGGGACCCGGGCAGCTACGGGCCGAAGCTCTACTGCCTCTCCGGCCACGTCGAGCGGCCCGGCTGCTACGAGGCGCCGCTCGGAATCACGCTCCGCGAGCTCGTCGACCATTTCGGCGGCGGCGTCTGGAAGGGCCGCAAGGCCAAGGCCGCGATTCCCGGCGGCATCTCGATGGGCCTGTTCACCGAGGCCGAGTTCGACACGCCGCTCGACTTCGCGGGGCCCGGCAGGGTCGGCTGCCTCGGGCTCGGCACGGCGGCGGTGGTCGTGCTCGACGAGACGGTGAGCATCGTCGACTTCCTCCACAACTCCTGCCGGTTCTTCGCCCATGAGTCCTGCGGCCAGTGCACGCCCTGTCGCGAGGGCACGAGCTGGAGCCTGCGGATGCTCGAGCGGATCCGGGCCGGCAAGGGCCGGCTCAAGGACCTCGACCTCCTGCTGGAACTGGGCAACACGATGGGCATGATGCCCGGCTCCACAATCTGCGGCCTCGCCGACGGGGCCGCCTGGCCGATCAAGAATGCGATCAACAAGTTCCGCGGCGAGTTCGAGGACTACATCAAGCGGACCAATCCCGAGGGCTGGATGGTGACCGACCCCGTTCCCGCCCTGCAGATCGTGGGAGCCCACTGATGCCGGTCGTGATCGTCGATGGACAGGAAGTCGAGATCGGGGCCGACGAGCGGCTCAATTGCATCGAGGCTGCGCGGCGGGTTGGCGTCGAGATCCCGCACTACTGCTGGCATCCCGGCCTTTCGGTTGTCGCCAGTTGCCGGATGTGCCTGATCGAGACGGGGCAACGGGACGCCGAGACGGGCAAGATCTCGATGGTGCCCAAGCTGGTGCCCGGCTGCCAGACGCCCGTGCGAGACGGCACGGTGATCGTCACGGCCAGCGACAAGGTGAAGGAGAGCCGGGCCCGGGTGGAGGAGGCGTTGCTGATCGATCATCCGATCGACTGCCCGATCTGCGACAAGGCCGGCGAGTGCCTGCTCCAGGACTACCACTTCCAGCACGGCCAGCCTGAGCGCCGGGCCGACCTCCAGCCGTTCCACAGCCGTAAGCGGGATGTCGGCCCCACCGTCACCCTGTTCGTCGATCGCTGCATCATGTGCACCCGCTGTGTGCGATTCACCCGCGAGGTGGCCGGCACCGGCGAACTGATGGTGAGCGCCCGGGGCGCGAAGGAGGAGATCGACGTCTTCCCCGGCCATCCGCTGGCCAACAAGCTTTCGGGCAACGTCGTCGACCTCTGCCCCGTTGGGGCGCTCGGCGACAAGGACTTCCTTTACCAGCAGCGGGTCTGGTTTCTCAAGCGGGAGGCCAACGTCTGCGGCGGCTGCGCCGCGGGCTGCTCGATCTGGACCGAGCACAACCAAGACACCGTCTACCGGCTCAAGCCCCGCGAGAACCCCGAGGTCAACACCTGGTGGATCTGCGACGAGGGCCGCTACGGCTGGCATCATCTCCACGACGATTCCCGGATCCTTGCAGTCGGCCGGCGGGGCTCCGCGGCTGAGGGAGCCGGCCACGGCCTGGCTGCGGGCGGCTTCCACCCGGTGGAATGGTCGGAGGCCGTCGGCAGACTGCGAGAGGATCTCGAGGCGGCGGGCCGACTGGCGGTGGCCGTGTCGCCGATGCTGACGGTCGAAGAGGCCTGGATGCTTTGCGCCGTGGCACGCTCCATCGATCCCGAGGCCTATCTCGCCCTCGGTCACGTGCCCGTGGCAGGCGAGGACGAGACCTTCCCCGGCGGGTTCACGATCCGTGGCGAGAAGTGCCCCAACCGCAAGGGCGTCGAGGAGGTCCTGGCGGTGTTCGGCGCTGCCGGCAACGACTGGAGCAGCCTGGTCGCCCGGGTCGCCGACGGCCAGGCGACCGCCGCCTGGATCACGGCCGGCTATCCCGCGGCCTGGATCGACGAGGCCACCGCCGATCAGTTCTCCCGACTCTCCTGCCTCGTCGTGCAGGACCTGTTTGAATCGCCGCTGACCAAGTTCGCCACCTGGCGGCTTCCGGCCGCCGGGTTTGCCGAGCGGGCGGGCACCTGGGTCAACGTGGCCCATCATGCCCAGAGCTTCCGGCAGGCGATCCGCCCGCCGGCCGGCGTCTGGCCGGAAGGGCGACTCTTCTGGAACATGCTCGGGCGGCGTGGCCTCTACGACCCCGTGGCCGTGCGGCGGCAGGTGGCTGAATCCTCGCCCGCTTTCGCAGCGCTTGCTGGTGAAGTGCCCTCGACCGGCGTCGACCTCCGCGTGAGGCAACTGGCATGACCTCGTTTCTTCCATCACCGACCACGATCGCCGCCCTCGTGAAGATTGGCCTGTTGATCGGCGGCCTGATGACGGCGGCCGCCTACCTTGTGCTCGTCGAGCGGTGGATGGCCGCCTGGGTGCAGGATCGCAAGGGCCCCAACCGGGTCGGCATCCCGCTGACGAAGATCCGCCTGTTCGGCCTCGGCCAGCCCTTGGCAGACGGCCTGAAGATCATTCTCAAGGAAGACTTCACGCCCCGGCACGTCGACAAGGTGCTCTACGCGGCGGCACCGCTCGTCCTGCTGGCAGCGTCGCTCGCGATCTTCGCCGCGATTCCGTTTGGCAGCGTCCTGCCGCCGCTGGGCATCCCCGGCCTACCTGATCCGGTGCCCTTCCTCGTCGCCCCCGGGCTCGACGTGGGCGTGCTCTGGGTGTTCGCCCTGTCGAGCATCGCCGTCTATGGAGTGTTGCTCGGCGGCTGGGCGAGCAACAACAAGTATGGCTTCCTCGGCGGCCTCCGCTCGAGCGCCCAGCTCGTGGCCTACGAGATCCCGCTCGGTCTCGGGCTCTTGGGCGTGGTGCTCGCAGCCGGTTCGCTGCGGCTCGACACGATCATGAATGCCCAGGCGGAGACCGGTGTCTGGTACGCGTTCGCCCAGCCGCTCGGCTTCATCGTGTTTCTCGTGGCGAGCTTCGCGGAGGCGGCCCGGTTGCCCTTTGACCTGCCGGAGGCCGAGCAGGAGCTCGTCGGCGGCTATCACACCGAGTATTCGGGGATCAAGCTGCTGCTGTTCCTCGTGTCCGAGTTTCTGCACATGGTCACCGCGGCGTTCTTGATCGTGATCATGTTCCTCGGCGGCTGGCACCTCTGGGGCGTGACCGGCTCGAGCCAGGAGGTGACCTGGCTCGGAGCCTTCCTTCGGTTCGCGATCCTCAGCGGCAAGATCCTGGGCGTGATCCTGTTCTTCATGCTCGTCCGCTGGAGCTGGCCGCGGTTCCGCTTCGACCAGCTGATGAATCTCGCCTGGAAGGTGATGCTGCCGCTCGGGCTCGCAAACCTCGTGACCGTGGCCACGATCGAGGAGTTCCGGCCGCAACTCGCTGCCGCCTTCGGCCCGCCAGCCGCCGGCTGGATCGCCCTGCTCGCGCCCTGGGGCGTGTTTTTTGCCGGCTGGATCGCCGCCGGCTTGCTCACGCCGTCGGGCACCGACAACAGCCCGGTGCTTACCCACGGTCCGCTCGACGTCGAACACGAATTGGTGGAGGTCTGACCATGCAGGAAACCGACCCGGCCATCACCTGGCTTGAGGAGAAGCCGCTCGGCCTCACCGAACGGCTCTATCTGCCGCTCTTCGTTCAGGGGTTGGCCACCACCGCCCGGCACCTGGTGAGCCCGAAGGTGACCGTGAGCTACCCCGAGCAGCGGCCGGCCGTGGGCAACCCGCTGATCTACCGAGGCGTGCACCGGCTCAACCGTGACGAGCAGGGCCGGGTGAAGTGCGTCGCCTGCTTCCTCTGCGCCACCGCCTGCCCCGCCCATTGCATCGACATCGTGGCCACCGAAAGCCCCTGGCCGGATCGCGAGAAGTATCCCGAGGCTTTCCAGATCGACGAGCTCCGGTGCATCTTCTGCGGCATGTGCGAGGAGGCCTGCCCTGTCGACGCGATCGAACTGACGAGCCTGCTCGACCTCACGGGCAAGAGCCGCGAAGAAATGATCTTCGACAAAGAAAAGCTGCTGAGCGTCTACGACAAGACGAAGGATGCCGAGCCGATGAAGTCGACAGCCCTGGGAGGTGCCCCGTGACTCCTGCCGCGGGCCTCTCCCTGACCGGCTCGATCCTGGCAGTCGCCGTAGGCTGCGCCGCGGCGAGCCTCTGGCTGCTTCTGCCGCGGGGCGAGAGCGGCGTCCGCGAACGGATGGCCCGCCGGCTGGGCGGTCTCCTCGGCGGCGTGGCGCTCGCGCTCTTCATCGCCACCGGCCATCGGCTCGGGAGCGTGGGCGAGGAGGCCGTGTTTCTGGTGGTGTCACTGGTGGCCGTGGTCTCGGCCGCGGCCACGATCGTCACCCGCTCGCCGGTCTACGCGGCAATCTGGTTCGCCCTGGCGCTGGCGGGCGTCGCCGGAGTGCTGCTTGTGCTCGGGGCGCAGTTCCTCGGCGTGGCCACGATCGTCGTCTACGCCGGCGCGATCCTCGTGATGTTTCTGTTCGTGCTGATGCTCGCCCAGCCCACGGGCATGGCCCCCTACGACCGCGTCTCCAACGAGCCGCTACTCTCGGCCGTCGCCGGCGCGGTGCTCCTCGGGCTGCTCACGCTCTTCATCGGCCGTCTCTCCGCCGGCCCGGCCGACTGCTGTGCCGTGCCCTCGAAGGCCACGGCCCTCGGCAGCGGAGAATCCCAGGCCGTGGCGACGTCCGACTCCGCCGCGGCCGATCCGCTGGCAGCCAACCACGTCGCCCGGCTGGGCGGCGAACTCTTCGGCCGCCACCTCCTCGCCGTCGAGGCGGCGGGCGTGCTCCTGCTCGTGGCCCTGATCGGATCGATCGCGATCGTCTCCCGCACGCCGCCTGCGGAACGGCTCGACCTGGCCCGGAGGGCCGACGCATGACCCCCTCGTCGCTGGTGCTCGATGGTCTCATGGTCGGCGGCATGCTGTTCGCCCTCGGTCTGGTCGGGATCCTCGCCCGCCGGAACCTGATCGTGATGTTCCTCTCGGCCGAACTCATGCTCCAGGGCGTGTCGGTGAGCCTCGTCTCCTGGAGCCGGCATCACGGCGACTGGGGCGGCCACGTACTCGTGATCTTCGTGCTCACGGTGGCGGCCTGCGAGGCAGCTGTGGCTCTTGTGTTCGTGCTCCAGGCCTTTGCCCGCACCGGCCGACTCGACTCCGCCGCCTGGCAGTCGCTGCGGGAATCGAACCTCGGCCGCACGGTGGATCACGAATTGCCGGCTGTCGACGCGGTCGCCCCCGCCTTCCCCCGGCTCACGCCGGCGGGCGTCGCCCCCGAGCCCGACGAGGATGCCATGCTCGAACGGGAACACGTCTGACCTACAGCGGCGGAAGGTACGCCGCCGCCCCCCCCCGAACACCGCCCCATGCCCGACCTCGATCCCACCACGCTCCTCGTTCTCGTGCCGGCCCTTCCCCTGGTCGGCTGCCTCCTGACCGTGCTCCTTGGCCGCCGGCTCGGCGCCGCCGCCCACTGGCCGGCCGTGGTCTCGATCGCCGCGGCGGCCGCAGCCGCGGTCGTGCTGCTCGTGGGGCTGGCCGGAGACGTCTCCGACAAGGCGAGCCGCGTGCAGCCGACGCCTCCGGTGGAGATGATCACCACGCTCTGGCACTGGGCCGGTGTCTCCGAGGCGTACACGGCTCCCGCGGGCTCGGCTGCGGCGACGGGCGAAGACCTTGCCGCTCGCGCGGCCGGCCTGCCGGCGGCCCTGCCCTTTTCGATCGGCATCGATCTCCGGCTCGATCCGCTCACGGCCACCATGCTCGCGGTCATCACCTGCGTCGGCCTGCTCGTGGCGATCTACTCGATCGGCTACATGCACGACGATCCGGGCTATCCACGGTTCTTCGCGCTCGTGGCTGCGTTCGTGTTCTCGATGGCGATGCTCGTGGCGGCGAGCAACTTTCTGCTCGTCTACGTCTTCTGGGAGGCGGTGGGTGCCTGCTCGTATCTCCTGATCGGGTTCTGGTTCCAGAAGCCGTCGGCTGCCGCCGCCGCCAAGAAGGCCTTCCTCGTCAATCGCGTCGGCGACTTCGGCCTGGCCGTGGCCGTGTTCCTGCTGTGGATGACCTACGGCACCCTCAACTTCCACGACACGACGCTCGCCGACGGATCGCTCATGCCCGGCATCCTCGGAGCCGAGCGGCTCGGCGGAGCGGCCGGAATCGTCGGCGGCACGGTGGGCACGGCGATCTGCCTGCTGCTGCTGCTCGCGGCCTGCGGCAAGAGCGCCCAGCTGCCGCTGCATGTCTGGCTCCCCGACGCGATGGAGGGGCCCACCCCCGCCAGCGCCCTGATCCACGCGGCGACGATGGTGACCGCGGGGGTCTATCTCGTGACCCGCTGTGCGCCGCTCTATGTCGCCTGCCCGGCGGCGCTCACCGTTGTCTCGGTCGTCGGGGCGACAACCGCGTTGGTGGCCGCCCTGATCGGGACGGTGCAGAACGACCTCAAGCGGGTGCTCGCCTACTCCACGATCAGCCAGCTCGGCTACATGTTCGCGAGCCTCGGCACCGGCACGCTGCTCGGCTTCACCGCCGCGATCTTCCACCTCGTCACCCATGCCTTCTTCAAGGCCCTGCTCTTCCTCGGCGCCGGCTCGGTGATGCATGCGATGGGGGGAGTGATCGACATGCGGCGGTTCGGCGGCCTCCGCCGGGTGATGCCGATCACGGCGGCCACCTTCCTGATCGGATCGCTGGCCCTGGCAGGCGTCGCTCCCTTCGCCGGCTTCTTCAGCAAGGACGAGATCCTGGCCGCCCTCCACTCCCGCGGCTGGACCCACCATGCAGCTGAGCACCACGACAGCGACCTGCACGAAGATCACGCCGGCCGAAGCCGGCCCGCGGCCTCCGGTCTCCAGATCAGCCCGGCCGTGCTGCGGTCGGCGAGTCCGCTCCCATTGCTTCCGGTTTCAAGCGGCGGTGAGCGGGAGGCCGAAGCCGGCCCGGCGGGCACCTTCCGCCTGCTCTACTGGATGTCGCTTTTCACCGCCGCGCTCACGGCCTTCTACACCTTCCGCGCCGTGTTCATGACCTTCACCGGCCCTACCCGGGTTCCCGACGAGGCGGGCCATCATGCCCATGAATCCCCCCGGGTGATGACGGTGCCGCTGGTGATTCTGGCGGTCGCCGCGACGGTGAGTGGCTGGCTCTTGTTCTCGACCGAGGCCCTCTCTCGGTTCCTGGCGGCCACCCCGTCGCTCGCCGCCCCGTCGGTCGCGGCCACGGCCACGCCCCACGCCTTCCATCTCGACCTCGCGATCCAGGGCACCCTCGCGGCCGCCCTCGGCATTCTCGTCGCGGCGATCGGTCACCTCGGCCGTTCGAGCGACGGACCTCAGGCGGAGCGGTTCCTCGGGCCGCTCGAGCCGCTGTTCGCCAACCGGTTCTACCTGGACGAACTCTACACGGCGCTGATCGTGCGGCCGCTCGAATTCCTGGGGCTGCTCGCCGCCGGCTTCGACCGGTTCGTGATCGACGGCCTCGTGGGCCTCGTGGCGGGCGTCCCGCTGGCTGCCGGGGCGGTCGTCCGCCGGCTGCAGTCGGGTCTGCTCCAGCGGTATGCCGTGGCCGGCGCCCTCGGCACCCTCCTGGTCGTGCTGGCGCTCGCCTGGCGGCTCCGCGGCTGATCCCGCTTCCTCTTACACGGCTTCGACCCACCGTCACCGCACATCACCCATGAACGGCTTCTCTCCCCAGTCGCATCTGCTGCTCGTGATCCTCACGCCCCTGATCGGGGCGGTGGTGGCCTGGCTCCTCGGCGGCCGCGGACTGTCGGCCGTGCGGCAAAGCGCGGCCGTCACCTCCCTGGCCACGCTCGGCCTCGCCGGCTGGCTCGTGCTCCGATACCTCGACGATGGGGCCGCAGCCGCCGGCATCCCCTACGCCCGGCTCGAACTGCCCTGGCTCACAGGCGGACTGTTCGACGTGAGGCTGGCCCTCGGACTCGACGGGCTCTCGCTCTGGATGTTCGCCCTCTCGGCCCTGCTCTCGGTGACGGCGGTGTTCGTGAGCTGGGAGGCGGTCACCGACCGGCCCGTCGGCTTCTACTCGCTGCTGCTCGTGCTCGAGGCGGCGATGCTCGGTGTGTTCGCCGCCCGCGACGTGCTGCTCTTTTACGTGTTCTTCGAGTTCACGCTCGTGCCGCTCTTCTTCCTGATCGGCATCTGGGGCCACGAGGAGCGGCGGAAAGCAGCGGTCAAGTTTTTCGTCTACACCCTCGCCGGCAGCCTGCTCACCTTCCTCGGCCTCCTGGCGATCGTGCTCTGGAACACCTCCCAGACCGGCACGGTCACCTTCGACATCGAGAGCCTGACCGACGCCGTTCGCGCCAATCCGCTGCCGCCGGCGGCGGAGATGGCGATCTTTCTCGCGCTCCTGGCGGGATTCGCCGTGAAGGTGCCGATCGTGCCGTTCCACACCTGGCTGCCGTTGGCGCACGTCGAGGCCCCCACCGGCGGCTCGGTGGACCTGGCCGGGGTGCTGCTCAAGATCGGGATCTACGGCTTCCTCCGGTTCTCGATGCCGATGCTGCCCGAGGCCACCGCGATCGCCGCTCCCTGGCTGTTCGCCCTGGGGGTGGTCGGCATCCTCTACGGGGCTCTCGTGGCCCTGGTGCAGACCGACCTCAAGCGGCTGGTCGCCTATTCTTCGGTCAGCCACATGGGCTACGTGGTGATGGGGCTCTTCGCCCTCACGCCCGTGGCCGTCGAGGGGGCGAACCTCCAGTTGGTGAATCACGGCCTGGCTTCGGCGGGCCTGTTCGCCATCGTCGGCATGCTCTACGAGCGGTTCCACACCCGAAGCATCGCGAACCTCGGCGGGGTCGCCACCAAGGCTCCCTGGCTGGCCGTGTTCTTCATGCTGTTCACCTTCTCGAGCATCGGCCTGCCCGGCCTCAACGGCTTCGTCGGCGAGTTCATGATCCTGGCCGGCTCCTTCCAGCGGGCCTGGAGCGGCGTCGCACCGGCCTGGCAGACCCTCTATCTCACGCTCTCTCTCCTGGCGGTCGCCGGCGTGGTGCTCGGCGCCTGGTACATGCTCCAGGCGGTGCAGCGGGTGTTCTTCGGCCCCTCGCGGGAGCCTCCCCGCGGCTCGGGCCACGGCCATCATCACGACCATGCCGATCCCGCCGATCGCTGCGACATCCGCTGGCATGAACTGGTGGCGCTCGCCCCGCTGGCCGTGTTTGTGATCTGGATCGGCCTGGCTCCCGCCACCTTCCTCGCCCCCGTCGCGCCGGCGGTGCGGGCCACCACCGACGCGGCCGCCGGGGCTTTCGCAGCCCGAATGGAGGCCCCACCGGCAACCGACATCGTCACCGAATCCCTCGCTTCGCCCCTCGCCGCCGCACCATGACGTCGCTCGAAACCTTCGCCCTGCTCTCGCCCGAAATCGTGCTCGTCACGGCGGCGCTCGTCGCCTACCTCGGCGGGGCCTTTGCCAACATCCGCCACGGCTGGCTCGTGGCGCTCGTCGGGATCATCGCCGCCTGGAGTCTGGCCGGCGGCCAGCCGGCCGACGGAGCCGCACTGGCCTCGGGTGGAATCCGGATCGACGCCTTTTCGACCTTCGTCCGCTGGGTCGTGCTGGGCACCGGGGCCCTGCTCGTGCTCGTCCAGTCGGGCGACATCTTCGCCGCCGCGGTCAGCCGCGGCCCAGGCCTGCATCGCGGAGGCACCTGCGAGGAGGCTGGCACGTTTCTCGTGATGCTCGCGGGGCTGTCGCTCGTGGGCGTGGCCGGAGATCTCGTGCTTCTGTTCGCCGGCCTCGAACTCGTCTCGATCCCCACCTACATCCTGCTCGCGCTCAAGCGGACCGACGCCCGCGGCCAGGAGGCGGCGCTCAAGTATTTCTTCCTCTCGCTGATCGCCTCGGCCCTGTTCCTCTATGGCGCCGCCACCCTCTACGGCATCGCGGGCACGACGAGCCTGCAGGGGATCGCGGCGGCGATCCAGTCGCCCGCTGCCGGCGTCTCCGGCATGGCAACGGTCCTCCTGCCGGTGGCGATCGGCATGACCGTGGTCGGGGCGGCGTTTCGGCTGGCGGCCGTGCCGATGCACTTCTACGCACCCGACGTCTATGAGGGCACGAGCCCCGGCAATGCGGCCGTGCTTTCCACCCTGCCGAAGCTCGCCGGCGTGGTGATGCTCGGCCGGCTGCTGGCCCTGGGCATCTCGGCTGAATCCGAGACCGCCGGCGTCGGACCGGCCGCGGAAGCCCATCTCGATCTCTTCTGGCAGCTCGCCGCCGTGCTCGCCGCGGTCACGATGACGGTGGGCAACGTGATGGCGCTCTGGCAGACCAACCTCCG
>JBJOHE010000449.1:0-15071 GCA_046047895.1 Planctomycetota bacterium
AGGTCGTGAATCCAAGGGGGCCGGACGCAAGTCCGGCCCCCTGTCTTTTTCAGCGCCCGGCGGGCCTGCCGCTTCAGCGCCCGGCGGGCCATCCCTGGCCCCGGCGGGCTTGCCGGGCCTCTGCCCGGCCGGCCGCCCTCCAGGCGGCCGATGGCGTGCGGCTGTGGCGAGGTGGTGACCCCGTCTGCGCGCATGATCGTCGAGTGATGCCTGCCGCATGGCACGCGGCGCGAGGCTGCGCCTCGCTGCGTGCCTGAGCGATGGGGCAGCTTCTCGCACTTCAAACGCGTTTCAGGGTCGGAGTCGCCCGTATCCTGGAGCGGGCCTAGGAAACCAGCGGAGCCCGGAGGGCAGAGCGCAGTTTCCTCGGAGTGAGCGGAGGCCACGATGGCCGGAGCGAACGTCCCGCGACAGGATACGGGCGACTCCGACCTACCGAGTGGCGGCGCCTCGAAAAGTCGGGCTTTAAGCGGCTTTCGCTACCCTGGCACCGAGTGCTTCAATCTGGTGAAATGCTGGCCCGGGTGAATTGTCGCTCCGGCAGTGGTGACCAGTAGCGATGGAGATGGCCACGATGGCGTATTCGACGGGTGGAGGGGCGGTCGCGGCCCCGGCCGAGGTCGAAGACCACCAGGGCGACGAGATCGGCTGGATCCGGGAGGCTCGGCAGGCGATGCGGTCCGCCGACCGCGACTTTTTCCGGGTTTCGCCCGCTCGCTACTGGCTCGACTTTCTCGTCAGCCTGGTCGCCGCCTACGCCGCCGCCTGGGTCTATCTTTCATTTCCGTTCGGGTCGTGGCAGCAGCTGATCGCCTTCCCGCTGGCCGCCTTCTGGCTCTACCGCATGGGCTCGCTGATCCATGAGGTCTGCCATCTTGGCGGCCACGAGATGCCGCTCTTCAAGCTCGCCTGGAACGCGCTCGGGGGGGTGATGACGCTCACGCCAAGCCCGTTCTTCACCCGGCACCACCGCGACCACCACAGCCGACGGTTTTACGGCACCCCCGAGGATCCGGAATACGTCGCCAACGTGATGGAGGGAGGAAACCTCGCGAGCATCGCCGGTTATGTGGTGCATGTGCTCGCCTTTCCTGGGCTGGTGTTTCTCCGGTTCCTTTTGACCCCTTTGTCGTTCGTCCATCCGGCCGTGCGGGAGTGGACGCTGCGGAAGGCGTCCTCGCTCACCCTCAACCGCCGCTACGACCGCAAGCTCACCGCTGCCGACCGCCGGGCGATCCTGGCGGTCGAGATCCCCTGCTTTCTCCGGGCGGCCCTGATTCCGGCGCTCGTGCTGGCCGGCGTGAACCACTGGAGCCGGATGCCGCTGCTGTATGCGTTGGCCGTGGCGACGGTGGTCCTCAACCAACTGCGGCAGCTGGCCGACCATCATTTCGAGGGCGACGGCAGCCGGGTGGACATCGAGGCCCACATCCTCGACTCCTGCAACTTCACGAGCAACGACCCGCTCACGCTGCTGTTCTTCCCCTTCTCGATCCGCTACCACGCCCTTCATCACCTGTTCCCCTCGCTGCCCTACCACAACCTGAAGCCGGCTCACGAGCATCTCGCCGCCACGCTGCCGGCCGATTCCCCCTACCACTCGCTCGACCGGCCCGGCTGGTGGAGCGTGGCCCGGCAGACGATCCTCGGCGGCACCTCGCATTCGGTTCCCGGCGTTGGCTGACATGCCCTGCCGAGGGCTTGTGTTTTTCCGATCGCCATGCTTCGCTACGGCAGTTTGGAAACCCCCAGCCGAGCTCTTCTTCCCCTCCTCCCTGCGAGAGACCGGACGATGCACCCACTTCCGACGGCGGTTCACTGGCGTTTGAGCAGCGGCCTCGTGCGCGGCATCGCGACCCTCTGGATCGCGGGCCTCTGGGCAGTCGATGGAGCAGTCCACCCGGCGGCAGGGAGGCTGCTGGCCGCCGAGGCAGTGGCCACGGCCGACGCCGGTGAAGCCGAGGCTTCTGTCCTGGCCGCGGATGCCGACCTCCGGCGGGTGGAGGATGCCGTCGCGGCGGCCGCCGAGGCCACCGTGGCAGCCTTCAACGCCGGCGATGCCGACGGGCTCGCGAACCTGTTCAATGCCGACGGCGAACTGATCGATGAAGACGGCAACGTGTTCGCCGGCCGCGACGAGGTGCGGGAGCTTTTCAGCCGCTTCTTCGAGCGGTTTCCCGGTGCCGTGCTCGATCTCGACGTGGTCGCCGCACGGCCGCTCGGAGACGAACTCGCCGTCGAGGAAGGCCTGCGGCGGATCACGCTGCCGGAGGGCACGGCCGCCCAGATGGTGTACACGGCCGTGCGGATGAAGGAGGGTGATGCCTGGCCGATCGTGTCGTACCGCGAATACGCCGACGACCCTCTGCCGACGCCGCAGGAAATGCTCGCGGCCCTCGACTGGCTGGTCGGGGAGTGGGTGGACGAGAGCCCCGAGGCCCGCACCTCCATCACCTATCAGCGAAGCGAAGACGGCAACTTCCTCGTCGGCGAGTATTCGCTGGCGATCGAGGGTCGTCCGGCTGGCAAGACGACCCAGCGGATCGGCTGGGATCCGGTGGAGGGGCTGCTGCGGTCCTGGACCTTCGACCCCGATGGCGGCTTTAGCGAGGGCTTCTGGCTGCCGACCGAAGACGGCTGGGTGGTGCGGTCGGAGGCCACGATGCCCGACGGCGGCACGGGCGTGGCCACGATCACCCTGCGAATCCGCGATGAGGATCACTTCTCAGTGGAGAGCACCGACCGGATCGTCGATGGCGTCGCCGAGCCCGACTTCTCGCTCGTGATCGCCCGCAAGCCTCCGGCACCCGCTGCCGAACCCTCCGCGGCCCAGAAGGAGTAGCCGAGTCGGACTCTGTCTCACCCTCGGGCTCAATCGCTGTTGTCTTCCGCAGCCTGGCGTGTGCTCGCCAGGATTTCGATCCAAGCCGTTCGCTCCAGGAACTGGTCACCATGCTGCTGACGTCGCTCCATCGCTCCGCGTGGTTTCGGCTCGTGATCGCCGGACTCCTGGTCGCTGCGCCGGCCGGGGTCGCACTGGCCCGGCCCTCCGTGGGCCGGGCAGGCGGGGGACGGCCGTCGGCCCCGATGGCCCGGCCCGGCGGCCAGATGGCCAGGCCTCAGATGCCTCAGGCCCGGCCGCAAATGTCTCGGCCCCAGATGCCACAGGCCCGACCCCAGATGTCTCGGCCACAAATGCCACAGGTCCGGCCCCAGATGCCACAGAGCCGGCCGATGGCCCGACCCCAGATGCCTCAGGCCAACCGGCCGGGCGGCGGCATGCAGCGACCGGCGCAGGTGCCAAACTTTCAGCGGCCGAGCCTGGGCGCGGGCGGGCGACCGAATCCCTCGCGGCCCTCCCTCCCGAACGCCGGGATGCGGCCGCGGCCCACCCCTTCCTCGCCAACGGCGTCGATGCCCCGGCCAGGCCTTGGAACCATGAGGCCTGGGGGCGGTCAGGCAGCAGGCCTCTCACGGCCACCGGCCTCCCTGCCCGGAGGTGGGCGACCCGGCCAACCACAGCGGCCGATGCAGCGGCCTACGCCGGGGCTGGGCGGCGCGAGCGGCCGGCCCAACGCGGGCGGGATTGCTGGCGGAGCTCAGCGTCCGGGTATGGGCGGCCTGGGCGGCGGCGTTCGGCCGCAGCCCACTCGGCCCGGATCGGGTGGACTGGCGTCGGGCAACCGGCCTCCTCAGCCCGGAGGATTGCCGGGGATGAACACGCGACCGACCCCTGGCCAACGGCCCAGCCTCGGAGCGGCGACCAAGCCATGGCCCGCGCCACCCACCGCTGGCACTGGCAATGGTGGCAACCGGCCCGGGAGCGGCGGCAACCGGCCGACCCCGCAGCCCGGCGATCTCGCCGGCGGCAACCGCCCCGGCGGAGGCGGCAATCGACCTGGGGGTGGAGGCAATCGGCCCACGACCCTGCCGGGGGACCTCGGTGGTGGCAACCGGCCGGGAATCGGCGGTGGCAACCGACCTGGCGGCGGTGGCAACCGGCCGGGAGTCGGTGGCAACCGACCAGGCGGCGGTGGCAATCGACCCACGACCCTGCCTGGAGACCTTGGCGGGGGCGGCAACCGACCGGGCGGCGGCAACCGACCGGGAATCGGTGGCAATCGGCCAGGCGACTGGGGCAACCGTCCCGGCGGTGGCAACCGGCCTGGGATCGGCGGCAACCGTCCCGGCATTGGCGGCAATCGGCCGGGCAACTGGAACGGCAATCGCCCCGATTGGAATGGCGGCCGGCCAGGGATCGGCGGCAATCGACCCGGCTTCGGCAATGGCGGAGTCTGGAACAGTGGCAACTGGAACAGCGGCAATGCCTTCAACACCATCAACAACAATTCGGTCACCAACGTCGGCGTCAATGCCGGCGGCTGGGGTTACGGCTTCCGACCTGGCTGGGGCTATGGCGGCCTCGGCTATGGGGGCTGGGGCTACGGTGGCGGCTGGGGCTACCCGGGCTGGGGTGGCGGAGGCTGGTGCGACGCCTGGAACTCCGGCTTCGTCAATCCCTATTACAACAACTGGTACAACGGCTGCTGGACGGGGAACTGGGGCTTCGGCTCATGGTGGGCCCCGCTGGCCATCGGGGCCACGACCTGGGGCGTCGCCTCGACGCTCTCAAACTGGGGCCTTGGCTACGGCTCGCTCGGCTACGCCGGTGGCAGCTATGTGAATCCCTACTACGCCTCGATTCCGGCGGCGGTTGTCGAGACGGTTCCATACGATTATTCACAGCCGGTCGTCGTCGATGCGTATGTGCCGGCCGAGTCATCCAGTGAGCCGGCCGCCGCGTCCAACTCGCTCGTCGACGACGCCCTGGCGAGCTTTCGCGGCGGCAGCTATGTCGCGGCGCTCGCCACCCTCGACAAGGCGGTGAAGGCCTCCCCCCACGACTCGGTGCTCCATGAGCTCCGGGCGCTGACCCTCTTCGCGCTGGGCCGCTATCCCGAGGCCGCCGCCACGCTCAACTCCGTGCTGGCCACCGCCCCCGGCATGGACTGGACGACCCTCAGCAATCTTTACGGCTCGGTCGACACCTACACCGCGCAGCTCCGGCGGCTCGAAGACTTCTGCCGCGGCCATCGCGACGATGCGGCGGCCCACTTCGTGCTGGCCTACCATTATCTGGTAGCCGGGCATCCCGAGGAGGCCGCGAACGTGCTCGAGGTGGTCGTGGCGAAGCAGCCCGGCGACCTCGTGGCCAGGCAAATGCTCGAGTCGATCCGGCCCTCGGCAGCCGCAGCCGACTCGGATTCCACACAGCCCGCTCCCGCCGACGCGGTCGCGGCCCCGGCGGCCTCACCGGCTCCGGAGACCGATCTTGTCGGCACCTGGAAGGCCAACTCAGGCAACGACGTCGTGGAACTCTCAATCACTGCCGAGTCGACCTTCACCTGGAAGGCGAGTTCGGCCGGCAAGCCGGCCGTCGAGCTTTCCGGCACGATCGAAACGGCCGCCGACGCGATCAAGCTCGACAGCGAGCAGGCCGGCACGATGGTCGGCAACGTCGTTTCCAAGGGGCCGGATGCCTTCGAATTCTCCCTTCCGGGAGCCCCCGCCGACGTCAAGCCGCTGGCCTTTGAGCGGCAGCGACCCTGAATCCCCGCCCCAAACCGGCCGGTGGCAGGTGATCGAGCAACACGGTACGCTCTAGCGTTTCAGGCCTGCCGCGGTCGCCTCGAGCCGCTGTTTTCTTCCCCCTCCCGGGAGTGTCCATGGACCAATTCCGCAGAATCCAGACCGGCAAGAAGGGCGACATCCACATGGTGCTCTTCAAGGACAAGAAGATCCTCGATGACGTCATGCTCGACGAGATCAAGACCGAGATCACTCAGCTCCTGGGGAAGGCCTCCGGCCCAGACGTCCTGCTCGACTTCTCGAACGTGGAGTTCATGTCGAGCGCCATGCTCGGCCTGCTCGGCCAACTCCATCGCAAGATTTCCTCGGGCCAGGGCCGGCTCAAGATGTGCAGCATTCGGCCCGAGATCTTCCAGGTCTTCAAGCTGACGAACCTCGACAAGCTGTTCAGCATCCACAAGGATGCCCCTGCCGCCCTGGCCACCTTCACCTGACCGCGTTCACCTGACGAGGAGCCGCGCGTGACGCAGGAGAGTGGCGGCCCGCCGGCGACCGGCGTGGATGTGCTGATCGCCGAAGACAGCCGGATGCAGGCCCGGATCCTGCAGAAGCGGCTGACCGATGCCGGCCACACCGTCCGCTGGGCGGAGAACGGCCAGGCGGCGCTGGAGCTGGCTCGGGAGCGGCGGCCCGACATCATCATCTCCGACATCGAGATGCCGGTGGCCACCGGCTACGACTTCTGCAAGGCGGTCAAGACCGACCCGGCCCTGCGGACGGTTCCGTTCATCCTGCTTTCGACCCTCTCCGACCCGATCGACATCATCCGCGGGCTCGACGCCGGGGCCGACAACTACGTCACCAAGCCCTACGAGCCGGATTATCTGCTCGGCCGAATGCAGGCCCTCCTGGCCACGCCGCTCGGCGACGCCGACGATCCGGCGGCCGCGATGCTCGAGGTCACGCTCGCGGGCCAAAAGTTTCGGGTCAAGGCGGGGCGGCAGCAGGTGTTGAACCTGCTTGTCTCCACCTTCGAAAACGCCGTGGCCAAGAACCAGGAACTGGTGGTCGCCAACCAGGAACTCTCGGTCGCCCGCGACAGCCTCCAGAAGACCAACGAAGAGCTGACCGTCCTCAACGCCGAGATCTCCCGGTACAACGCCCAGATGGTCCGGGATCTCGAGGCCGCCGCCAAGGTGCAGCGATCACTGCTGCCGCCGGACGATGTGGAACTGCCTGCCGTCGGCGTGGCCTGGCGGTACGTGCCCTGCCACAGCCTCGCCGGCGACTTCCTCAACATCTTCGCCCTCGACGCCGAGCGGGTCGGGCTGTTCGTGGTGGACGTCAGCGGCCACGGCGTGCCCTCGTCGCTGATGGCCGTGACGGTGGGCCGGTTCCTCACCCCCAAGGTGTCTGATTCCTCGATCCTCGTCCGCCAGGGAGCCGACGGCCAGGTGGTGGTGGCGACGCCGGCCGAGGTGGCCACCCACCTCAATCAGCTCTTCCAGGCCGATGAGTTTTCCGGGCTCTATTTCACGATGCTCTACGGCGTGCTCCACCTGCCGACCGGCCGGCTCGACTACGTCTCCGGCGGCCATCCCGCGCTCGTGCGGGTGCCGGCGGCAGGCGGCCCGCCCGAATTCCACGGGGCCGAGGGCTTTCCGATCGCCTTCGTGCCGGAGATCGAGTACGAGCAGAAGTCGCTTCAGCTCGCGCCGGGCGACCGGATCTATCTCTATTCCGACGGCGTGCCCGAGGCGATGGACAAGGATCAGGAGCCCTACGGCGACGACAAGATGGCCGCCTGCATCGACAGCGGCCGCGGCCAGCCGCTCGAGGAGAGCGTGGCCCGGCTGCTGGCCGCCGTCGAAGACTGGTGTCGCCCGGTCGGCCCGCTCGATGACGTTTCCATCCTCGGCGTCGAGTGGAAGCCCTGAATCCGCGGCCCGGATTCTGATCGCATTGATGCTCCGTGGCCTCACGGAGTCGGAGCTGCCGGGAATCCTTTCGCTCGAGGACACCGGCAGCCCCTCGACACGGGCCGGTCCAAGCAGTCAGGCCCGCCGCGGGCGGTAGTAGCTGCAGCCGAGGCCGGGGAGCCGCTGCCAGCCGTCGTCGATCCCGATCATCGTCTCGGCGCCCCCAAGGAACAGGCTGCCGTCGGCCTTGACCGCCCGCCGCATCCGCTGGAGCAGGGCGGCCCGGGTCGGCACGTCGAAGTAGAGCATCACGTTTCTGAGAAACACGATGTCGCAGACCGGCAGTGGAGGCCAGTTGCCGATCAGGTTCAGCTGGCGAAACTCGACGAGCTTCCGGCATTCCTGGGCGATGCTCCAGCGGCCCTGGAGCGACCGAAAATACTTCTGCTTGAAGGCCGGCGGGAGGCCGCGGCCGGTCTCGAGGTCGCTGTAGGTGCCCTCGCGGGCCTTGGCGAGCACGACCTCGGAGAAGTCCGTGGCCAGAATCCGAATCCGCCAGGAGGCGACGAGGTCGCGGAAGTGCTCGTTCAGCAGCATGGCGATGCTGAAGGGCTCCTGGCCGGTCGAGCAGGCAGCCGACCAGATCACGAGTTGCTTCTCCGCGGAACGGGCGGGGATCAGCTCGGTGATGAGCTGGCGGAGCGTGTCGAAGGGCTTCGTGTCGCGGAAGAATGAGGTCTCGTGGGTCATCATCGCGCTCAAGACATCCCGCTCGAGCGACGGATCGATGCCCTGGCGAACCCGATCGAGCAGGGTCTCGATGCTGGGAATCTTCCGCTGCCGCACGATCGGCAGCATCCGGGCCACCACGAGATACTGCTTGGAATCGTCGATCACGACCCCCGTCCGCTTCTTGAGCAGATCGCGAAGAAAGCCGAATTGCTGCGGGGCTACCTTCATGGCCCGCCCCGCAATCCCCGACCGGCCCGCCCGAGCCGCATCGCGACCTCCACCCCCACCTGCGACAGCGGCAGGACGGCGTCGGCCAGCCCGGCCCGCACCACCTCCCCCGGCATGCCCCAGACGACGCTCGAGAACTCGTCCTGGGCGAGCACGCTGCCTCCTGCGGCTGCCACCGCCCGCGACCCGGCCAGGCCGTCGCGGCCCATGCCCGTGAGCACCACCGCCAGCGTGCCGGCGGCCCAGAGCCGGGCGGCCGAGCGAAACAGCACGTCGGCCGAGGGACGGCAGGAGTTCTCCGGCGGGGCGTCGGTCAGACGAATCCGGGGCGTGGCGATCGAGCCGGCCACTTCCATGTGGCGGCCACCCGGCGCCAGCACGACCGTGTCACCGGTGAGCGGCAGGCCATCGGTCGCCTCGACGACGGGCCGGCCGCAGACCACCGAGAGCCGCTCGGCCAGCCGGCCGGTGAACGTGGCCGGCATGTGCTGCACGATCAGCACCGGCACCCGAGCCGCCGGAAGAAAGGCCGGCAGCACCTCGGCGAGCGCGGCCGGACCGCCGGTCGACACCCCGATCACCACGCCCTGCACCGGCTGCCGGACCGCCGCGGGCCGGAGACGCTGACCGGCGGCGGCCGGAGCCGCCGATGCCGTCGGCCGCTCGGCCCCGGAATCAGCCACGGCGGATCGGCGGCTGACCACGCCTCGGATCCGACCGATCACCTCACCGCGGATCCGGGCCGCGACCTCGTCGGGAGCGAGCCCGGCCGGCTTGGCCACATAGTCGTTGGCGCCTGCCACGAGGGCATCGACCGTCGCCTTGGCCCCCCGCTCGGTGAGGCTGGAAAACATCACGACGGGAAGCCGCGGATAGCGACGGCGGATCTCCTTGAGCGCGGTCAGCCCGTCCATCACCGGCATCTCGACGTCGAGCAGCACCACGTCGGGCAGGTCGCCGGCCGCCAGCGAGTCGAGGCAGGCCTGCCCGTTGATCGCGGTGCCGGCGATCCGCATCCCGGGATCCGAGGCGAGAGTGGCGGAGAGAATGCTCCTGATCGTGGCGGAATCGTCGCAGATCAGCACCCGGATCGGCGGGGCGGCCACCGCCGGCCGCCGGGCGAGCCCGAGATCGACCAGCGTGCGGGTGAGCGCCTCGGCCGTGAAGGGCTTGGCGAGGTAGTCGTCGGCCCCGGCGGCCAGGGCCTCGGCGATCCGATCCCGGTCGTGCTCGGTCGAGATCATCACCAGCGGCAGCTTCCGGGTGGCCGGGTCGCTTCGCAGCCGCCGGATCAGTTCGAGGCCGTCCATCACCGGCATGTGCCAGTTGATGGTCACAAGGTCGGGCGGGCCGGCGGCCGCGACGGCCGCCAGGGCTTCGGCCCCGTTGGTCGCTTCGGCGCACTCAAACGCCAGGTCTCGCAGCACGCGGGCCACGATGCTCCGGCTGGGCTTCGAGTCGTCCACCACCAGTGCCCGCACCCGCTCCTCCTTCCTGGGCCAACCCTCCGTCTGCCGCGACTCCGCCGCAGCCGCCTTCCTACTTCCGATACTCGTGCACCAGCCGCTGCAGGGCCTGGGCCATGCGGGCCAGTTCCTGCGAGGAGACCTGGGTGTTGGAAGCGCCTTCGGCGGTGCTCTGGGCCGCCTGGGCCACCTGCACGATGTTTTCCGCGATCTCGCTGCTGCCGGTCGTGGCCTCGCCGATGTTGCGGCTGATCTCGCCGGTCGTCGCCGACTGCTCCTCGACCGCGGCGGCGATCCGGGTCTGCAATTCATCGATCCGGCCGATCACCGTCTCGATCTCGGCGATCGCAGCCACCGCCCGCTGGGTCTCAGATTGCATCGACTCGATCCGGCCGCCGATGTCTTCGGTGGCCTTCGCCGTCTCCCGGGCCAGTTCCTTGACCTCGTTGGCCACCACCGCGAAGCCCTTCCCCGCCTCGCCAGCCCGGGCCGCCTCGATCGTGGCGTTCAGGGCCAGGAGGTTCGTCTGTTCGGCGATCGAGGTGATCACCTTCACGACCGCGCCGATCTCGCTGCTCGACCGGCCCAGGGCGTCCATCGTCGAGGAGGTGGAGCCGGCCATCTCCACCGCCCGGCGGGCCACGCCCGCGGCATCCTGGGCGCTCTTGGCGATCTCATGGATGCTCGTGACGAGGTTGTCGATCGAGCCCGACACCATCCGGGCGTTGCCGCTGACCTGCTCGGCCGCCGCCGAGACGAGATTGGCCTGGGCGGTCGTCTCCTCGGCGGCCGCGCTCATCTGCTGGCTCACGCTCGTGAGTTCCTCCGAAGCGCTTGCCAGGGCATGGGTGTTGTCGATGATCCCGTGCACCAGCCGAGCCTGCCGCTCGGTCTCCCGCGACAGCCGCCGGGCGATCAGGGTCGAGACGGCGAGCACGCCCAGGGCCGTCAGGCCGAACACGGCCAAGCCGAACCGCCAGAGCCGCGTGATCGGGGCGAACACCTCCGCCTGATCGATCTCCGAGATCAGCGCCCACTGCACGCCCCGCCGGCCGCCGGCAATGTCGGCGTGGATCGTGACCGGCCGCCAGGACGAGAGCACGGGCTTGCCCCGGTAGTCGAGTCCCATCGCCGTGCCCGACCTGCCGTCATCGAGCGCCGAGTTGGCCGGCAGGGTGTCGACCTTGAGTTCCGGATTGAGCACCGTCGACTCCACGCCCAGCTCGGCGGCGAACCGCGACTGGCTGCGGAACATCCGGTCGGATCCGACGGCATAGGTCTCGCCCGTGTTTCCCATGCCTGTCGTCTCACCGATGATCCCGCTCACCCGATCGAGCGGAATCTGAAAGACCACCACGCCCACGACCTCGCGGCCATCGAACACCGGCGCGGCCACGAAGCTCGCCGGCTGCATCAGCGACGGCAGATACCGTTCGAAGGGGGCGTAGGCGACGGTGTCGCGGGTGCCGGCCGTGATCGCCTCGAGAAAGGCCCGGCCCAGGTTGGTGCCGGCGATCGGGCCGGTGCGGAGCAGGGCGGCAAAGTCGATCTCCTTGCAGACCGAGTAGACGATCCGGCCCGTCGCCGCGTCGACCAGGAACATGTCGTAGAGCCCGTACTTCTCCTTGAGGTTGCGAAAGATCGGGTGATAGACGGCATGGGCCTTGGAGTAGGTCGATCCGTCGTCGGCCGCATCGAGACCGGCCTTCTGGCCGAACGGGTATTCGTTGCCCCGGAGATACAGGTCCTGGAGCACCGCCCCGGCGTCGTCGAGCGAGGCGACCAGCCCGCGGCTGTCTGGGTCGCCGCCGGTGGCCTTGCGATAGGCCGCGGCGAATTCTCCGGAGTAGAACGACTCGAGGCCGCGGCGGGCTCGGACCACGCCCTTCTCGTCCACGGCATCTTCCTCGAGCAGGCTTGCCGTCGCCGCGGTGAATTCCCGCAGGGCGGTGGCCACCATCCGGTCTTCGGCGAGCACCCGCAGCTCATCGTGGAGGGTGCGGAAATACCGCTCCACGCTCTGGCCGGTGATCGTGTTGACCGTCTCGAGCTGCTTGAAGGCCTGATCGCGGAGCGCCTCCGACGCCGACCGCTGGCTGGCGTAGCCCATGAAGGCCATCGGAATCAGCGACACCGCCAGGAGTGACAACAGCAGGCGGTTGGCGAGCAGGGCCGCCCAGCCTCCGGAAGGGGCCGCCGGCTTCGCATCGAGGGTCGAATCAGTCACGTCCGCCATTTGATCCTCCTGGCCTGCCTGGCTGGTGGGCGGCATGCCGCACCAGCGAATGAATCATGCGCTCGGGATCGAGCAGATGCACGAGCCGTTGCTCGGCGGCGAAGGTGCCCGTCACAGCCTCTCCCGAACCGCCGGCGGCGGTCGGCCGCTCGATCCGGGCCGGTGGAATCTCGATCACGTCGAGCATCTCGTCCACGACCAGCCCGTACCAGTCGTCGCCAAGGGCCACGACCAGATGGGTTCGCGGCCTGGCCTGGCCGCGATCCACTCCCAGCCGATCGGCCGGATCGACGACGGGCACGATCCGCCCTCGCAGGTGGGCGAGGCCCAGTACGCCGGGGGCGGCCAGCGGCACCCGCGTCAGCCCCCGGTCTCGCAGCACCTCGATCACCGCGGCCGAGTCGATCGCGAAACAGGCTTCTCCCACGAGAAACGTGCACCAGCGACGGGCGGACGCGGAGGCTGCGGTCATGGGAGAAGGAGCGTGGGGGTGGCGAAGGCGTTGCAGCGAGACGAGAGCATCAGCCGGCGGGAACGGGCCCGGACAGGCCGGTCACATCGAGCACGTCGGTGGCCAGGCCAGCCAGGGGCAGCGTGCTGGCGACACCGGTCGCCGGCCCGGACGGCTCCGACGCGGCCTCGGCCGACAGCACGTAGAGGATCGCATCGACCGCGATGCCGCAGCCCCCGCGAGCCGTCCCCACCACGACCACGCTCACGCTGCCCTCGGCAGGCAAGGGTCGTGTGGACTCGCCAATCAGGGCATCGGCGTCGTGGAGGGGCGTGAATCCGTCTCCCCGCCGGATGAGTCGCCGCTGGCCGGCGGCCTGCACCTCGGCCACCCGATACTTCTCCAGTCGGGTGACCGACGCCAGCGGCACCGCGACCCGGCGGCCGGCCCGGGTGCGACAGACGAGAAACCGCTCGCCCCGTTCGTGGTCGCCCGCGGCCACGGCGAGTTCGGCCGGCGGGATGGGAGGCAGGTCGGCAAGCCGCGACAGCCCGCGGAGATCAAGGATCAACACCACGCCGCCGTCGCCCAGCACGGTCGCTCCGGAGTAAAGGCCGAGACCCGCCAACAGGCCACCGATCGGCTTGATCACGATCGTGGACAGGGTCGCGGCCTCGAGCAGGTCGCGGCAGCCCCGGCCGCCCGTGGCGGAACGCGTGCCGTCGACCACGATGCCGAACTCGCAGTCATCGACCCGCACGAGCACGACGGTTCCCTCTTCCCGGCAGGCCGTCTCGGCCCGCAGGCCGAGGAAGGCGTCGAGGAAGATCAGCGGCACAAGCCGGCCGCGAACCCGCATCACGGGCGCGTCGGCCAGGCCCTCGATCTGAGAACCGCCGGCCGTCCGCCGGACGGGCAACAGCTCGCTGACGGCCGCCTGGGGAATCGCAAACCGCTCACCGGCGCAGTGCACGATCAGGGCGGGCATGATCGCCAGGGTGAGCGGCACGTGCACCCGCACGGTCGTGCCTGTGCCCGGTCGGCTGTGAAGCTCCACGGTGCCGCCAATCGCCTCGATGTTCGTCCGCACGACATCCATGCCGACACCCCGGCCCGACACGTTCGTCACGGCCGCGGCGGTCGAGAAGCCGGGTTCAAAGATGAATTGGAGTACCCGCTCGTCGGGCAGGGCTGCCGCATCCGCCGCGGTCACGAGCCCGCGGGCCACGGCCTTCTCCCGCACCCGCTCGACATCGATACCGCCGCCGTCATCGGCGACCTCGATCGTCACCCGGCCGCTCTCGTTGAAGGCCCGCAGGGCCAGCCGGCCGGCACGGGGCTTGCCTGCGGCCAGACGCACGTCGGGGGGCTCGATCCCGTGGTCCACGGCGTTGCGAATCAGGTGGGTGAGCGGATCGCGAATGCTCTCGATCAGGGTGCGGTCAAGCTCGGTGTCGGCACCGTCGATCGTGAACTGCACCTCCTTGCCGCAGCTGACGGCCAGGTCGCGAACCGTCCGGGGAAACCGGCTGAAGACATGCTCCACCGGCTGCATCCGGGTCTTGACGGCCGTCTCCTGCAGCGCGCTTGTCACGGCATTGATCCGCTGCGACACGGCGAGCACGGCCGGATCCTCGGTGTCGATGCTGCGGAGCTGGTTGCGGGCGAGCACGAGCTCCCCGACGAGGTCGAGGATCGAGGCGAGCAGATCGACGTCCACCCGCACCGTCGACTCCGCGACCGTTCCGCCGGCGGCTGCAGGTGGGGCAGCGGCCGCAGCGGCAGCCGCCGCGGGCGGGGAAGGGGCTGCGGCCGGCAGCGGACGATCCTCGGCCGAGGCTGCGGCAGCGGCCGGGCTCGGCTCGACGGCGACCGGTGGCGGGGCCACAGGCGGCGGCTCCTCCAACGCAGGAGCCGGGGCGTCGACGGCGGGGACCGCCGCGTCTGTCGCCGAAGTGGCAGCCGCCTCGGCTGCAGCCGATTCCGGGGAAGACGGCTCGACGGCCGGCTGCATCGCCTCCTCCGCGGCGGCCGCCGCCAGCTGCCGCGCCAGCTCGCGGTAGTCCTGCTCCCCCTCGGTGCCTGTCGCCTCGATCGACTGGAGGATCGACCGCACGGCATCGACCATCGAATAAAGCGTGCCGGTCACGCGGTCGTCGAGCCTCAGCTTTCCGTCGCGGAGCCGGCCCAGCAGATGCTCGCCGCTGTGGGCCAGCGCCCCAAGCTTCGAAAAGCCGAAGAAGCCGCTGTTGCCCTTGATCGTGTGGACCGTGCGAAAGATGCTCGCGAGCCGCTGGGGATCGCCAGGCTCCGCCTCGAGGGCCAAGAGATCCCGGTCGAGCTGATCGAGGTTCTCGGTCGATTCGACCAGAAACTCGTCGATGAATTCGCGGTTGTCGGTGGCCATGGGATCGCCCGGGTCAGCGGCAGCCGGGCCCGCGGGCTGGCTC
>JBJOHE010000450.1:0-4672 GCA_046047895.1 Planctomycetota bacterium
CCGGGCCGTGCCCGGCACGTCACTGCGGGAGTGGAAGCGGGCGGCTCAGGTGGAGATGGCGGAGGAACTCGTGGGCCTCGGCCTGATCACCGCCGAAGAGGCGGCCCAGGACTCGGCCGAGGAGCCCGCCTGCCGGAAGTTCTTCATGCACGGCCTCGGCCATTCGCTGGGCCTTGGCGTGCATGACATCGCTCCGCTCGATGGCCCGCTCGAGCCGGGCTGGGTGATCACGGTCGAGCCGGGGATCTACATTCCGGCTGAGGGGCTGGCCGTGCGGCTGGAAAACGACGTGCTCGTGACCGAAAACGGCCCGGTCGACCTCTGCGAGCACGTGCCGATCGAGCCCGACGCGATCGAGGCCCTGCTCGCACGAACCAGCTGATTCCGGGTAGAGTCAGCGGCGGTGTTTCGACCCCTCTAACCTGCTCGGTTCGGTTGGAGGGGTTGCCCATGCCAATCGAGCGGCGTAGGAAACGGAGCGAAGCCAGGATGGCGAAGCGAGGTTTCCTCCGAGTGAGCACAAGGCAGGATGCCTTGTGCGAACGTCCGGCGAGATGGCATGGGCAACCCCGGCCCATCTGATCGGCGGCTTGAGCCCCCCACCGCCCTCATCACCTCCCCGGAGCATCCGCCATGCGGTTCCCCGCTTCCTGCCTCAGTTTCTGCCTGCTTCTGTTCCTCGCCTGTTTCACCCTGGAGCCCGCCATGGCCGCCGACGCACCCCATCCCCAGCTTCCCCCCGGCGCCGGTGCCATCGATGCCGATGCACCCGTCGAATTCACCGCCACGCCCTCCGGCCTTCGCTACCGCGTTTTGCGGAAAGGCGCCGGCGGCATGGCCCGGGCCAGCGACACCGTGAAGGTCAACTACCACGGTTGGCTCGACGGCGGGAAGGTGTTCGACAGCTCCTACCAACGCCGAGAACCGATTTCGTTTCCGCTCAATCAAGTGATTCCCGGCTGGACTGAAGGGATGCAACTGGTCGGCGAAGGAGGCATGATCGAGCTCGAGATTCCCGGGTCGCTCGGTTACGGACCGCGTGGCATTCCCGGCACGATCCCGCCAAACGCCACGCTCCACTTCCTCGTCGAACTCATCGACGTGCAGTAGCTCCAGAGCCGGGCCGCGAAGCCGCAAAACCTCAAGCCACCCCGACAAAAAACCCGTGGACGCCGCGGGTTTTCGGGGGCAGACTATTGAGTCTGTGGAACCGGCCTGGCTGGCCGGTTCCGTCTCGTCTTGGGAGGCTCCATGAGCAGTCAGGGTCGCAAGGTTCGTACCGCCATTGTCGGGCTTGGATTCGGCGCCGAGTTCATTCCCATCCACCAGCGGCACCCGCACGCCGAACTCGTGGCGATCTGCCAGCGGTCGAAGGACAAGCTGGATCAGGTGGGCGACGCCTACGGCGTTGAGCGGCGATACACGGACTACGCCGACGTGCTCGCCGACAAGGAGATCGACGCCGTCCACATCAATTCGCCGATTCCCGACCATGCGGCGATGTCACTGGCGGCGCTCGAGGCCGGCAAGCACGTGATGTGCACCGTGCCGATGGCCACGAGCCTGGATGACTGCCGGAAGATCGTCGAGCTCTGCGACAAGACCGGCCTCAAATACATGATGGCCGAGACGGTCGTGTACGCCCGCGAGTTTCTGTTCATCAAGCAGATGGCCGACTCGGGCGAACTCGGCCGGATCCAGTTCGTGCAGGCCAGCCATCAGCAGGACATGGACGGCTGGCCCAACTACTGGCCGGGGCTGCCCCCGATGCACTACGCCACCCACTGCGTCGGCCCCTGCCTCGCCCTCCAGCGGAAGGATGCCGAAGAGGTCAGCTGCTTCGGCTCCGGCCGGATTCGCGAGGAGCTGATCGGGAAGTATGGCTCGCCGTTCGCGATCGAGACGGCGCATGTGAAGCTTCGGGACAGCGACGTGGTGGCCCGGGTGATCCGGTCGCTGTTCGACACCGCCCGCCAGTATCGCGAGAGCTTCGACGTCTACGGCTCCAAGAAGAGCTTCGAGTGGCAGCTCTGCGAGAACGAGGAGCCGGTGATCCACACCGCCAAGGTTCCCGAGCCCGAGATCCCGAAGCGGGTGCCGGTGCCCGACTTCGCCCAGCTCCTGCCCGAGCCGATCCAGCGGTTCACCACCGGCGGCGTCTACGACGCCGACGACCACCAGCACCTCTCGTTCACCCAGGGGGGCGGCCATGGCGGCAGCCACCCGCATCTGGTGCATGAGTTTGTGTCGGCGCTGGTCGAGGGCCGCGACCCGTATCCCAACGCCCGGCAGAGCGCCAACTGGACCTGCACGGGCCTCCTGGCACACGAATCAGCCATGAAGGGGGGCGTGATCATGAAGCTCCCCGAGTGGTCGTTTTCGGGCTGAAGGCAACACTGAAGAAGAGACGGTGCCGGTCGGTTGGGCGAGGCGCGGCCCTGGGGCGGAAGTCCGGCCGTGGCTGCTTCTCCGGCCGACAGACGAAGGCTGGGCGACCACAGAAGGAGATTGATGTGATCCGCTTCCTGGGCTCTTTCATCGTCGCTGTGGCGACCATGGCGTCGGCGGCACTGGCCGGCGACGCTCCGATCAAGGTCTTGTTCTTGGGGGACCGGGGCCACCATCAGCCCGCCGCCCGATTCGCCCAGCTCGAGCCGGTGCTCGCCGGCCGGGGCATCGAGCTTGTCTACACCGAAAACCTGGCCGACCTCGATCCGGCGGTGCTCGCCGGCTACGACGCCCTGGCGGTGTTCGCCAACATCGAGTCGATCACACCCGAGCAGGAGGCGGCGATCGCGGGGTTTGTCCGCGGGGGCAAGGGGCTCGTGCCGCTTCACTGCGCGAGCTTCTGCTTCCAGAATTCACCCCTCTGGATCGACATGGTCGGGGCCCAGTTTCAGCGGCACGGGGCGGGTGAATTCGCCACGGTGATCGTAGCGCCCGAACATCCGGTGATGAAGGGCTTCGGCGGCTTTTCCAGCTGGGACGAAACCTACGTCCACACCAAGCACAATCCCCGCGGTCGCACGGTGCTCGAGGAGCGGGTTGAAGGGGATCACCACGAGCCCTGGACCTGGGTTCGCACCGAGGGCAATGGCCGCGTCTTCTACACCGCCTGGGGCCACGACCAGCGGACCTGGGGCAATCCCGGCTTCCACAACCTCGTCGAGCGGGGCATCCGGTTCGCCGCGGGCCGGGACCCCGCCGCCGCGGGTCCGTATGTGGGCCATCCGCAGATGACGCGGATCCCGGAGGGCCTCGAGCCCTTCGAGTATCAGCCGGCGAAGGTGCCCTTTTACATCCCGAAGGCCGAATGGGGAAAAATGGGCGAGCCGATCACGGAGATGCAAAAGCCGCTCGAGCCCGAGGAGTCGCGGAAGCACGCGATCACGCCCGAGGGCTTTGCGATCGACCTGGTCGCCGCCGAACCGCTCTTCCAGGCCAAGCCGCTGGCCTTCGCCTTCGACCATGACGGCGGGCTGTATGTCTCCGAGAGCGTCGATTACCCCAATGGCATCGTCCTGCCCGGCGAGGGCGAGGGCCACGACCGGATCGTGCGGCTCGATGACACCGACGGCGACGGCCGGTTCGACAGGCGGACGGTCTTCTGTGAGCCGCTCTCAATCTGCACGAGCATGCTCGCCCATGACGGCGGCCTGATCGTCACGCAGGCCCCCCACACCCTCTATCTCAAGGACACCGACGGCGACGGCAAGGCCGACGTCCGCCGGCAGCTATTCACCGGCTGGGGCACCTACGACACTCACGCCGGCCCCAGCAACCTCACCTGGGGCCTCGACGGCCAGGTCTACGGGATCGTCGGCTACTCGGGCTTCAAGGGACGGGTGGGCGACGAGGATCTCGAATTCAAGCAGGGCTTCTTTCGGTTCAAGCCTGACGGTTCGAAACTCGAGTTTCTCCGCAGCACGAACAACAACTCCTGGGGCTTCGGCTTCAGCGAAGAGGGTGTGCTCTTCGGCTCCACCGCCAACGGAAATCCCAGCGAGCACATGCCGCTGGCCAACCGGGTGTACGAACGGGTGCGGGGCTGGAATGCCTCCACCCTGGGCGGCATCTCCGGGAGTCCGGAGATGGAGGTCGCCCCACGGAAGGGCACGCCCGACGGCAAGGCTCCGGTCCGGCAGGTCGACCACCACGGCCGGTTTACCGCCGCCGCTGGCCACCGGCTCTACACCGCGCGGGCCTATCCGCCGGAGTATTGGAACCGCACGGCGTTCGTCTGCGAGCCGACCGGCCACGTCGTCGCCACCTTCGAACTCACCCCGAGTGGCGCGGCCTTCCGCAGCCGGATGGCCTGGAGCCTCGTCGCCAGCGACGACGAATGGACCTCGCCGATCCAGGCCGACGTCGGCCCCGACGGCCAGGTCTGGGTGATCGACTGGTACAACTTCATCGTCCAGCACAATCCGACGCCGGCCGGCTTTGAAAACGGCAAGGGCAACGCCTACGTCACCCCGCTGCGAGACAAGGTGCACGGCCGGCTCTGGCGGGTGGTGCACGAAGCAGGTGCGAAGGCAGCCCATCGCACCACGCTCGCCGGGGCGAGCCCACAGGAACTCGTCGCCGCCCTTCGCGACTCCAACATGTTCTGGCGGGAGCGGGCCCAGCGGAAGCTCATCGACCGGGCTGCCGGCCGGCCCGACGGCGGCCG
>JBJOHE010000451.1:0-16810 GCA_046047895.1 Planctomycetota bacterium
TCGGGAGATCATGGCGATCCGGCACGCGACCCTGCCGATCTACGGCGTGCAGTTTCATCCCGAAAGTTTCCTGACACCGGTCGGCTACCAGCTGCTGCGGGCATTTCTCGCGACCGGCCCCACGAGCCGTCCTGTCGCCGGTGGCTAGCGAGGGCTTCGATGCACCGGTTCGGGGGCGGCAAAGGTCGCGTCGCGGGCGAGGATACGCCCCGATGCTCTGCGAGCGTTCGCCGACCCCCGAGCCTGCGATTCTTGCCTGGGCTTCTTCGTTCCAGTGAGTCCGAATCTCGTCCTGTGAGGGAGTCCCCATGATCGATCTGGCAGAGGCCCTTGAGCTCGTCGAGACAACCGCGGAGCCGCTTCCTCCCCGGCGGCAGCGGCTGCTCGAAGCCTGCGGCCGTCGACTCGCAGAGCCGGTCACGGCCGATGTGGATTCGCCCCCCTGGGATCGGGCGATGATGGACGGCTTCGCGGTCTGCGATGCCGACTTCGTCTCCGCGGGCGGCCGGTCGGTGGAGCTGGACGTGATCGTCGATCTTGCCGCCGGCGACACGACGTCGCTTGTGGTCCGTCCGGGCGGATGTGCCCGGATCATGACCGGCGCGCCGCTGCCGCCTGGCGCCGAGGCCGTCGTGCCGATTGAGCGGGCCGTCGCGGGCACGGCGACTGCCCATGCTGGCAGCCGGGTGCGGCTGGAGGAATCAGCCTTCCGGGCGGGTCAGCATGTCGCCCGGCAGGGGGCGGCGTTTCGAGCGGGCGTGATCGTGCTGCCCGCCGGCGGCCGTCTCGATGCCGCGGCGGTGGGCCTGGCCGCGGAAGCGGGCGCGACCCATGTGATGGCCACGCCCCGGCCGCGGGTGGCGATCCTCTCGACTGGCAGCGAGCTTGTGCCCTGCGACCGCCTGCCCGGCTTTGGCCAGACCCGGAATTCAAACGGTCCGATGCTGGCCGCGGCGGTCGAACTGCTGGCGGCCGAGCCGATCCAGCTGGGCGTGGCCGCCGACCGTCCCGAGCCGTTGCGGGCGGCCATCGCCCAGGGGCTGGCTGCCGACATGCTCCTGCTCTCCGGCGGCGTCTCGGCAGGCGATCGGGATCTCGTGCCCGACGTGCTGGCGGCTTCGGGCGTCGAGCGGGTGTTCCACAAGGTGCGGCTCAAGCCCGGCAAGCCGGTCTGGTTCGGCATCCTGCGGAGGTCTGGCGGACCGGCGACGCTCGTCTTCGGACTGCCTGGCAATCCGGCCAGCAGCCTCGTCTGCTTCGAGCTCTTCGTGCGGCCGGCTCTCCAGATTCTGGCCGCGCGGCCGCGGTCGGAGTGGCATCTGCCACGGGCCCGGGCCGCGGTCGTGGCGGCCGTCAAAGGGGCGGGCGAGCGGCCGGTCTTTCTGCCCTGTCGGCTCCGGGAAAGCGGTGCCCTGCTGGAGGCGGAGCCGCTTCCCTGGACGGGCTCGTCCGACCTCCTCGGCCTTGCGGCAGGCAGCGCCTTTCCCGGGGCGACGCCGGGCCTGATCGCCCTCCCGGCAGGGACTGAACGTCTCGAGGCCGGTAGCGAGGTCGAGGTAGTGGTCCGGGACTGAAGCATCGTTGAGCCTGGGGTCGGGATTGCCCGTGCCCCGTCGCCGGACGTTTGCTGCGGCCCTCCAGGCCTTCGCTCACTCCGAGGAAACTACGCTCCGCCATCCTGGCTCCGCTGGTTTCCTAGGCCGGCTCTCGGGACACGGGCAACCCCGACCGTGCGACCCTTTCCCTGAAGCTCGTGTACCAGTTGACCAGTGGCCGCGGGCTTGCAGCCTGCGGAATGCGGGCCTCATTCGCTTCAAGCCGTCGGTCCATCCTTCCGCGCACGACTGCGGCAGAGCCTAGATCACCAGGCCGAGGTCGCGGAGCTTCGCCAGGCACTCGTCCCGCTCGCGGCAGCGTTCGAGGCCTTGCCAGCTCGGGTCTTGGGCTGCAAGGAAGCCCGCCTCGGTCGTCGGCAGCGGGCCGGCCGCAGCGAGCCGGCGGATCACCTCCTGGTCGAGCCGGGTGAGCCGGACGGCCTGCATTCGGTAGTCGAGAAACGCCTCCCAGACGAGCGGGAACAGCGGGGCGACGATCTCGCGGCCGATCGTTTCGGCGTAGCGGCGGATTTCGAGCTGGGCGTGGGAGTCCATCCGCAACGCCAGGAAGTGGAGCAGGTTGTGGAGGTCGATCTTCCAGTAGGCCTCAGTGTAGGTGGAAAGCGGCAGGTCCTTGCGGGCCTGCTCGCGGGCGATGCCGGCCGCAAGCCGGTCTTCGTACACCCGACGGGCCTGGCTCTGGAGCTCCTGCTCCGCAGCGGTGTGCTGGTGGCCGGCGTCGGTGGGAAGCAGCTCGCCGGAGCCTTGCCGGTTGCTCGCCGCCTGGCTCCGCCACTCGTCGCCGGCCGTGGCCTGCATGGCATCGATCGCGAGTGAGTAGCGGGTTGAGTACTCGTTGACGCTGGCCGTGCGATGGCGGATCCATTGCCGCCAGCAGTCCATCGGCACCCGCACGATGAACTTCAGCTCCGCCATCTCGAAGGGCGTGGTGTGGGCGTGTCGCAGGAGGTAGCGGATCAGCTGTCGATCGTCGCTCACCTTCCGCGTGCCCGCGCCGTAGCTGACCCGGGCCGCCTGCACCACGCTGCCGTCATCGCCCATGCAGTCGACGAGAGCGACGAACCCATCGTCGAGCACCGGCAGCTTCTTCCAGCGAAGCGATTCGAGCAGGGCGGCTCGGTCCTGGTCGGACGAGGCGGGCGAAGCAGTCATTCCGGCAGCATCTCGGGGCCCGGGAAAAGCCCCAAGAATGCGGCACCAGGCCCTGGCCGGTCAATCCTTGGCCAGCAATTCCTGGAGGAGCGTCGCCAGTTGGCGGGCGTCATCCGACTTCCGTACGTGGTCGATCCGCGACTTCGGCACCTCGAGCTTCGTGAGCGAAGTCTCGATGCTTTCCCAGAGCTTGGCCCGCTTCTTCCCCTCGGCGAGGTAGAGGTCGGTCACCTGCTCGCCCAGCCGCTGGAGCAGGACGGTGTCGAGGTTGTCGTAATACCGCTTGACGATCGACTGCTGATACTTCGTGAGCTGGGCCATCGCTCGGCGCCTCCGCGGACGGGCGGGCTGCCGCCGTCTGGCGGGATGCCGACCCCATGGCTACAGTATCGTCCGGAGGCCACTGCCAGGTCGAGAGAAACCCATGCCCACGATCACGTTCACGAGCGAAAAGAAGGAAATCCAGGTGCCCGCCGGAGCGAATCTGCGGGCGGAGGCGTTGCGGGCCGGCGTGCAGCTCTACCCCGGCGTCCACAAGGTTCTCAACTGCCACGGGCTCGGACAGTGCGGCAGCTGCCGGGTGTTGATCACCAAGGGCATGGAAAACACGAGTCGCAAGGGTCTGCTCGAGTCGGCTCGGCTGGCCGTCTCGCTGGCCGCCATCGGCAACGAAAAGACGATGCGACTCGCCTGCCAGACCAAGGTGAACGGCGACATCACCGTTGAAACCAAGCCGCCCCTGAATCTCTTTGGTGAGAACTTCTTTAGTTGATGCACGGCCCTCCTGGCCCGTGCATCAACGCTCGGCGGAGGGGCAGCCAAGGTGCCCCTCGCCTCGCACGCCGGGCTTCGTGCCCGGCTGACGTCGGTTGGCGCTGCCGGGGATGCACGGCCCTCCTGGCCCGTGCATCAACGCTCGGCGGAGGGGCAGCCAAGGTGCCCCTCGCCTCGCACGCCGGGCTTCGCCCGCGAGCGTGCGGTAGACTGGCGGCCATGAAGGAGATTATCGCGGTCGTGCGGCCCTTCCTGGCCGAGCGGGTGCTCGAGGCGCTCCGGCTTGCCCCGATCGAGGCCTGCACCGTCCGTGAGGTGAAGGGCTTCGGGCGGCAAAAGAGCTACCTCGACCAGTATCGCGACAGCGAATACTCCGCGGCGTTTCTGCCGAAGGTGGAGATCCAGCTCTGGGTCGAGGATGCCCGGGTGGAGGACGTGCTCGAGCGGATCAACGCCTCGGCCCGCACGGGGCGGATGGGCGACGGCAAGGTGTTTGTGCTGCCCGCGGCCGCCGTCCCGCTTCCGGGCCAGGAGCCGGCGAGTGGGATGCGGCAGGGCAAACGGGCCGGCGGCGGGTGAACTGCGGCGGGCGTTTTGGGCCCCCGCGGGACTCCTGTGGAGCCGCAGACGCTCGGGCCGTACACTCTGCCTGACCGTCACAGGTTTCCAAACCGTTCAGCCCGCAGGGTTTCTCATGTTGCGTCCCTGGATCTGCCTCCGCCGGAAAACCAGCGTTCCTTTCGGTCCTCTGGCCGCCGCCCTGATCGGGCTGGTCGCCAGCGGCGGGCTCCAGACCGCCGGTGGGCAGGATCTCGCCACCCTCGGGAAGGATCCGCTCGGCCAGGCGGCGGCCTTCGAACCGCCGACCCCGGCCAGGCTGAACACCGCCCGCAGCCGGTTTCGTTCCGCCCTCGACCGGCTGCGGTCGCTCCTCGATCGGAGTGGCAGCGGCGGCAACTGGCGGAAGTATCTCGATTGGCCGGAACTCGAACGGCAGGCGACCTCGGCCGATGCCGCTGATATCGACGCCCTGGCCAAGCTCTATCGGCGTCTCGACTCGGGAGCCACTGGCCTGGAGATGCCGGAGTTTGCCGGAGTCCGGCAAGCGCTGGGGGGCTATCTCGAGGCTGTGAGCACCGCCCGGAATCCCGAGGCGGGGAAGGTCTACGAGAAGCGGCTCGAGCGACTGGCCTCGGCGGTGGCCACGGCCGCGGCCGCCGGCACGCCCGAGCAGCTCGACCCCGTGGGGCCGATCCTGGCTCGGCTGGAGGAGTCGGGCCAGGGCCTCGGCGTCGTCCAGCGGATTCGGTGGGCTGTGAACCGCCCCAACCTCTATCTCCAGGTGGACGAGAGCCTGCTGGGCCGGGGAGTCAATCAGGCGGTGGATGAAACCGCTCCGATCAACGAGGTGCTGCTCGGCACTCGCGTGCGGGGCACGGGTCACACGACCGGCCTGGTGTTCATCGACTTCCAGCCGGCGCAGGACCGGGCGATCGTCGACTTCGTCCTCGACGCCACGAATCATTCCCGCACCCGGGGCGGCCAGGGACCGGTCACGGTCCACACGATCGGCACCACCCAGATCGACGCCCGGAAGCGGATCTTCATCGACGAGCAGGGGATCACGTCGCAGCCGGTCGAAGCGGACGCCTCGGTTTCGACCAAGACGGCGGGAATCGGCGTGAGTTCCAAATTCGGCAAGCGGCTGATCCGCAAGATCGCCAGCCGGAAGGTGGCCGAGATGCAGCCCAAGGCCCGGGCGATCTCCGAAGACCGGGCCCGGGACCGAATTCGGTCCCAGTTCGAGGCCCAAACGGCCGCGCCGATCGCCCAGGCGGCCCGCGACTATCAGACGAAGTTTCGCCGCAGGCTGATGGATCGGGGCTGGTATCCCGAGATGCTCCACATCAACAGCGACGACCGGCGGATGATGGTGACGGCCCGCAAGTCGCTGGCCGATCAGGTAGCCGCCTTCAGCCAGCCGCCGGCGGTCGATCCCGATGCCGTGCTTTCGGCCCGGGTGCACGAGACCTTCGTCAACAACCTGATCGAGCAGGAGCTCGGCGGCCGGACGATCACCAAGCAGCTCCTCGAGGAGCAGATGAAGAAGGCCAACCGGCCGATGCCCGAATCACTCGAGAACGATGCCGACCAGCCCCCCTGGTCGATCACCTTCGCCAAGCGGAAGCCGGTGGAAATGAAGGTGAGCGACAACACCGTGCGGCTCACCGTTCACGGCAGCAAGTACACCTCCGGCGACCGCGAGTTTCCGGCGATGGATGTCTGGGCGGCCTACAAGGTGGGCCGGCTCGATGGCCGGATCTGCCTCGTCCGCGACGGCGATGTGCAGATCTACCCGCCGGGCTTCGTACCCGGGGGCGGGGAAAAACTGTCGGTGCAGGAGACCTCGCTGCGGCGGATCCTCCAGAAGCGGTTCAACAAGGTCTTCGACGAAGTGGTGGAGATCGAGCCATTGAAGCTGCCCGGGCAGCTCGAGGCGGCCGGTCCGTTGCCGCTCGAGCAGCTCGACGCCCGCAAGGACGGCTGGCTGGCAGCGGGCTGGCGGAAGGCCGATCCCGTGATCTATGCCTCGGGGCCGGTGATGCAGGAGACGATCATCTCCGAGGAGCCGATCGTCAACGAGGGGCTGATTCTCGAATCGGCTGCGGCCGGCCTGGTCGGTGACCACCTGGCGTCGCTTCAGCCATGACCCGTCAGGAACTCGAGCGGGCGATCGATCTGGCGGAACGCGGGGCCTGGGACGAGGCCCATGCAATCGTGCAGTCTGACGAGGCCGATGCAGCAGCCTGCTGGATCCACGCCGTGCTCCACAAGATCGAGGGCGATGCGGGCAACGCCCGCTACTGGTACCGGCGGGCGGGGCGAATCGATCACGTAGCCGACGAGCCCGCGAGCGAACTGGCCGCCATTCGCGAATCGCTCGGCGGTTGAAACCGGCTCGTCAGTCGTGCGGCTGAGGCACGACCGGTTCGAAGGGGCGGATCCAGATATTGCGGAACTGCACGGGGTTGCCGTGGTCCTGCAGCGCGATCGGGAGGGCGTCTTCGTGGTGGTGATACCGCGGGGGCTCGTGCCAGGCGGTCGCTCCCTTGATCACCGTGTCGGAGTGGATCGCCACGCCGTTGTGGAGCACGCTGACGCGGCCGGGAGCGGCGAGCGAGCCGTCGGCGGCGAACCGCGGCCGCGTGAAGAGGATGTCGTAGGTCTGCCACTCACCCGGCCTTCGGCAGGCGTTCACGGCCGGCGGCTGCTGCTTGTAGAGGCCGCCGCACTGGCCGTCGGGATAGGTGAGCGGGCCGTCGGTGCCGTCGTCGAAGGAATCGAGCACCTGGATCTCATACTGGCCCATCAGGAACACGCCCGAGTTGCCTCGCCCTTGGCCCTTGCCCTTGGGCGGGTCGGGCATCCGGAATTCAAGGTGGAGCTGGCAGTCGCCGAAGCCTCGCTTCGTCTGGATCTGGCCCTGGCCGACTGTGAGCACGCCATCGGCCACCGTCCAGCCCTCGCTTCCCTCCCAGGCATCGAGGCTCGTGCCGTCGAAGAGCACGATCGCGTCGGCCGGCACGGCCGCCGGGCCGGCCGGGGGCGGGCCCGGATCGACCACCTTCGGCCGGGGCCAGGTGATCGGCATCCGCCACTCCCGGCTGGAGTGTTGCCGGCCGCGAAGCTGGAGCCGACGATCGCGGAGGTGCCGCGTGATCGCCGCCGCCCGGGCCTCGGCCTCGGCGAGGGCCAGCCCGTCGCGGAAGTGAGGGTTCGTATGGCCGGCGGCATTCAGGTAGGCATCGCGGAGCACATGCAGCCGCTCGGTCACTTCCGGCAGAAACGGGGCCAGCCGCTCCGGAAGATCGGCTG
Organism: Planctomycetota bacterium; assembly: GCA_046047895.1. Taxonomy (GTDB): domain Bacteria; phylum Planctomycetota; class Planctomycetia; order Pirellulales; family UBA1268; genus QWPN01. The sequence continues at coordinate 7,419 of JBJOHE010000451.1, forward strand.
CCGCCGCCGCCTCATCGTCGCCAAAGCCGGCGATCACCGCCCGGGCGATTTCGAGGTGGCCTTCGTCGCCGGGATGGATGCAGTCGGGCGCGAAGGCGAAGGCCGGGTCGGCGGCGCGGCGGGCCTCGAGGGCCCGCTTCATGGCGGCGTGGACGTCGATCACCTGCCAGCCGTCGGCCCGCCGGGAGACGAGCCAGTCGGAGTAGGCGGTGAGGACGGCGTCGTAGTCGACGTCGCCGGCAGCGCCGACCTTCCCGGGCGGACCGCCGTAGAGCGGCGGCGTGAGGTGGACGATCGTCGCCCCCGCCTGCTCGGCCGCGGCGTGCAGCCGCTCGATGCCGGCTCGAAACGCGGCGAACCGCTCCTCATCGAGCGGCCGATAGATGCCGCAGTTCATCCCGTAGCAGGCCAGGATCAGCTGCGGCCGCGTGAGCCGCAGCACCCGGTCGAGCCGCTCGGCGAGGTCAGGCCGGGGGAACCCGCCGCCGGCGTGGCCTTCCTCCGAGAGCCCCGACACCGTCTCGCTCGAGAGTCCGCAGTCGATAACCTCGGCCGTGAGCCCTTCGGATTCCATCCAGGCGGCCAGATCGGCTACCCAGCGGCCGTCGTAGGTGATCGAGTCGCCCAGCACGAGCATGCGGTCGGCCGCCGCGACCTGCTCGGCGAGTGATTCAGGCTGCGACTCGGCGGCCTGCGGGGCGGGGCTGAGGGCGAAAATCAAGGCGATGCCGGCGGCCGCGAGCAGGCCACGGAGCGCGGGAGGAATCCCTCCCCAGACGGCAGATCGACGCATCTATGGTGCAGGCGGTGTCGCCCCCTCCCGGATTGCGAACAAGTGGCTCTTGTTGGCGATGTAGAGCGTATCGCCGACGGCGATCGGCGTCGAATACACGCTCGTGCCCATGTTCAGTTCCGCGATCATCTCCTGCTCGGGAGCGAGCTTGAAGATCGTGATGTCGCCATCCTCGTCGCCGATGTAGACCTTGCCGTCGGCGATCAGCGGCGAGCCCCAGCTTGCGGCCAGCATGTCGTAGGTCCAGAGCGGCTTGCCGGTCTTCAGGTCGAGGCAGTGAAACAGCCCGCTGAAGTCGGCCACGAACAGCAGGCCGTCCTTGATTGCCACGGTGCCGCAGGTGCGGTGCATCGTCTCCTCGAAGGCGAGCTTGCTGTTGCCGTCGGCGTCGAAGCCGGGGTAGTGCCAGACCGCCGCGGAATTCGGGTTCGGTCGGGCCACCTCGCCCTGCTCCTTGATCACCGCCTGCTCCCGACGGCGGGGCAGGGGCGTGTCGGGATCGGCCAGGCTGACGGCGAGTTCGCTCGACACATCGCCCCGCTTGGTCGGGTCGATGCACCAGAGGTGGCCCACGCCCTCGCCGTGCTCCGGATCCTCGCCCACGGCGATGTAGACCAGCCCGTCGTAGACCACCGGCGTACCGATGATGTGGTTGCGGTCGGCCCGGCCGCCGAGGGTGTACTTCGATTCCTTGGGGTTGCAGTCGAACTTCCAGAGCAGCTTCGACTGGCCATTTTCCCCGCGGGCGTCGAAGGCATAGAGCCAGCCGTCGCCGCCGCCGAACAGCACCTGGGGAACCCCGCCGAGTTCCGCGTAGGCCGGGCTCGACCATTGGCCATGGAGCACATACTGCCCAGGCGAGCCGTCGGCCCAGAGCACCCGGCCGTCCCGCTTGTCGAGACAGAGGAAACTCGGAGCCTCGGGGTTCGGCAGATTGAGGTGGCCTTCATCCACACCGTTGCTGGTGTTGACGAACAGGTAGTCGCCGGCGGTCGTGACGCTGCAGGAACACATGTTGTGCTGGGAGACGCCGAGCTCCTTCATCATGTTGAGCACCCAGACCACGTCGGCCTCGTCCTCGGCCTCGACCTTTTCGGCGGTGAAGGGGCCGTCGTTTTCTCCGTCGCGGAAGCCGGCGGTGTCGAGGCACTTCACCTCGCCGCGGCTGGTCACATACCAGAGCCGGTCGCCCTCCACGAGCGGAGCGCAGCAGATCCCCTGGAGCGGCCAGTCGTGCACCCGGCCCGTCGGCAGCTTCTCGCTCGAATCCTGCCAGAGGAACCGGCCGTCGTCGGTGGAGAAGGCGAGCAGGCAGCCGAGGTCGGTGGCGGAGGGATAGCGGGCCAGCCAGCCCTTGCCGTTGTTGGTGCCGACGTAGACCTGGCCGCCGGCGACCACCGGATTGCCGTAGGACTGGCTGCCGAGGGCGGCCACCCAGGCGACGTTCTTGCTCGAGGCGGAATCCCAGGCACCGGTGTCGGGGTCGAACTCGCCCGGCTCCCATTCGATCGGGAGATTCGTCGCGTCGGGCGTGTTGTTCCGCTGGGGCGAGCCGCCCCACTGGTTCCACTCGGCGGCGGCCGCGGGCCCGCAGGCGACGAGTGCGAGCAGGGCGTGACGGACAGGCATCAGATTCATGGCACGGCCTCCACCGAGACGTTGTCGATATACACTTCAGAGTCCTTCGCGTTGCCGAAGAAGCCGGGGCTGCCCTGGAGGTTTCCGGCCTCGTGGATCGCCTCGATCGTCCAGGCGGCCGGCTCGGGTTCGCCCCGGGGCCAGACCTTGCCGCGGAGCACCGCCGCCGTGCCCTGACGGGTGGCGAGAAGCTTCAACGAATACCAGCGGCCAGCCTCCCAGGCGAAGGGAACCGTCTTCGAGAAATGGGTCGCCACCTGGGGCGGCCAGGACCGCAGCTGGAGCTGCTGGGCGGCGCCCATCAGGTCGAGGGTGTAGCGGCTGGCGATCAAGCCCATGTCGGGCATCCGCGCCTTCTCGAGCGCGGCGGCGGTGCCGAAGGCCTTGGTGAAGGCGTCGGCATCGCTGTCGGTCGAGGCCGAGGGCGTGGCCGGATCGCCCGGGCCGCCGACGCCGGTCTCCGCCGCCCGGAAGTCGGCCTGGATGGAGTAGTCGTGGAGGTCGATCGGGCCGATCCAGCCCTGGCTGCGGGTGCCCTTGGGGATCGTCGTGACCTTCACGAGACACTTCGAGCCGTCGACCTCCCGCACCACATGCCGATACCGCATCCCGATCCAGGGAAGCGGCGGGTCGCCCTTGGGCGGACCCCCCTTGGGATCGGGCCCGAGCGAGATCTCCTCGAAATCGAACCGCCAGGGCAGAGGGGGCATCGACCGCACCCGGGCCCGGCCCTCGAGATCACCCACCTTCGCCGTGATCACCGCGCCGGCATGGGTGCTTGAGGGAGCGGTGTAGAGGCCCGCGTCGGTCACCGTTCCCGCCGTCGTCGTGAAGCTGGCAGGCGATTCGTTGACGAACCGGCCCTGGGCGTCAAACAGCCGCACCCGCAGGGGCAGGCTTGCACCGGCCGCGATCTGGGCTTCGGCGGGCACGATCTGCACCCAGGCCGGCTCGCCGGCGGCTCCGGCTGTCGCCTGGGACACCATCGCCGGGCGGGTCTGCCTGGTTTCGGCCGCTGCAGGCTGCTCGGCCGTCGTGCCGAGGCAGTAGATCCGGGCACCGGTCGTGAGGTAGAGCCTGCCGGCGGCGGCGACCGGCGAGGCGGTCACCTCGTCGTCTTCGTCGAGCCGCTTCCGATCGACGAACTTCAGGCCATCGGCGGTCGGCTCGAGCACGTGCCAGCCGCTCGTGGAGCAGAGGTAGAGCCTGCCGTCCGCCACCAGGGGGCTGCCACGGACGATTGTGCCGAGGAGCCGCACCGGCTTGCCCACCCGCTTCCCGGTGGCGATCTCGAAGGCGTTGACCTTGGCGCCGTCTTCGACGAAGTAGACCCGCTCACCGAGCACCACCGGCATCGACCGGCCGTCGGCGATGCTCTTGTGCTGCCAGAGCCGGTTCGTCTCGGTGATGTCGCCCGAGCCGGTGCCGCGAAAGGCGTTGACCGAACCCATCGAGGTGTTGTCGAGGTTCTCCTCGGCCTGGGTGGCGAACACCGTCTCGCCCATGACCAGCGGCGACGCGTTGATGCCCCGACGGGAGAGCCGGTAGTTCCAGACCGGCCGGCCCGTCCGCGGCTGGAAGTTCCAGATGCTGCCGTCGCTCGAACCGAAGACGAGCGCCGCCTGGCCGTCGAGCACCGCCAGGGCGGGGGTGCTGTAGGTCGTGTCTTCCGGCAGTTCCTTGGTGCCGTTCATCCAGCGGACCTCGCCCGTCGCCTTGTCGAGGCCGAGGAACCGGTGGGCTGGGCGGGCTGTGTCGCCCCAGCCGGTGACGACGGCGCTGGCGATCACGAGGTCCTCGAACACGACCGGAATGTTCGTGCGGCCGCCGTAGGTGGAGAGAAAGCCGAACTCCTCGTGGAGCGACCGCTGCCACTTCGTGGCACCGCTCACGGCGTCGATCGCGGTGAACACGCCGCAGACCCCGTGGGCGAACACGGTCTTGCTCGTCGGGTCGGCGATCACCGCCGACCAGCCCACCCGCTCCGCCGGCACGTCGGAGAGATAGACGTTGAACACGTTCTCCCAGAGCTTCTTGCCCGTCGCCGCGTCGAGGCAGATCACCTTCTCGGCCTCCTCGATCGTGCCCGGCGCATGCCGCACGAGCGTGTAGAGGCGGCCGTCCATGATCACCGGCGTCGAAATGCCCCCCTCGTCGTGCGTCCAGAGCACGTTCTCGCCCGACTCGGGGTCGAACGACGTGACGAGCGGCGGCCCCTGGTAGTGGCGGTCCTGCATCGGCCCCCGCCAATCGGGCCAATCGCCCGCCACGGCCACGGCCGCGCATGCGTGGAGCACAAGCAGGACCGCCGAAGCGAACCTCCGGCGACCGGGCATGGGCAGCTCCGACCCGCCACCCGGCCGAGCCTTGGCGTCCGAAGGGCCGCTGGGGCTGGGGCACATACGGCGTGTGTTCACTCGATCAACCCTTCCTTCTTCGCGTCTGCGGGCAGTTCCGGATCGACGATGCCCTGGGAGCCGCGGCCCTCTTCGAGACGGCTGGCCACGTCGTTTTCGATGCTCGGCACGTCGGCATCCCACCAGCGGTTCCGGTCGGCGGCAGCAGGGGGCACGAAGGGCCGCACCACTCGGAGGCCGACGCCCAGGGCCGGCTCTTCGGTGTACCACCAGGGGCTCTTGGGGAAGTTGGGATCGACATCCTTCCAGTCGGGGTCCTGGGCGGTGCCGCCGGCGTCGCGGGAGCCGCGGCGGGCGGCGCTACGGCATTCGCTCGCCTCGTCGTAGTAGGCGCCTCCGCGGAGCACGCGGGGATAGAGCCGCGCGGGCCATTGGATCGCTGCAGCGACCGAGACAGGCTGCGGCAGGGCTGCGGCCGCGGCGTACCCGCCGGCTACCAGCTCGTCGACGACCCACTCGGCCACGTTGCCGTGCATGTCGTGAAGCCCGAAGGCGTTGGGCAGCTTCTCGCCGACGGGGTGGGTCGTGTCATCGGCGTTGTCGGCAAACCAGGCGTGGTCGCCGAGGGCATCGGTCTCGCCGCCGCACGACCAGGGGGTGTCGCTCCCGGCCCGGCAGGCGTATTCCCACTCGCTTTCGGCCGGCAGCCGGTAAAACCGCCCGGTGAGGCCGCTGAGCCACTTCGTGTATTGCCGGGCGGCGAATTGGGTCATCGTGACGGCGGGCAGGTCGGGCTCCTCGCCGTTCACGAAGGTCATCGTCGGGTCGTAGAGGTTGGATGGGGCCGTGACGGCGTCGGCCTGGTTGGCGGCGGTGATCGGACGCAGCCCGCTCGCCTGCATCGCGATGAACAGGTTGCAGGCGGCCATGTACTGCTTGTACTCCCGCCAGGTCACCTCATGCTGGCCAATCCAGAATGGCTCGACCGTCACCTCGAACTGCGGCCCTTCGTCGGCGGTGCGGCCGGCCTCGGTGTCGGGGCTACCCATCCGAAACCGTCCACTCGGGACCGGGATCATGCGAAAGCTGACATCGGTGCCGGGAATCGTCTCGTCGTAGGGCACCATCCAGCCGCCGGCCACGGCGACGACCGGCTCCTGCCCCTCGGGCCTGGCTTCACCGGCGACGAAGCCAGGCTGGTCGGAAGCGCCGCGGGCGGGGCCGAGCGTCGCCCCGACAAGAAGCAGCAGGCAGGAGCTGGAGAGGAGGCGGGGCAGCGGCACGGCGGGATTCTCGCGGGGCAGGGGCATCTCGGCCGGGAAAACCGTAGAGTGTACTGTGGGTGGCAACCCTCCGGCCACGGCCTGGCCGAGCCTCTTCCGACGCGTTCGATGGCATCCAAGAAACCACCACGGCCCACGAGTTCAGCACCCGCCAAGACTGCGGCCAAGGCGGAGAAGCCGGCCGAGAAGGTTGTGGCTGAGAACCGCAAGGCCCGCCACGAATACGAGATTCTCGACACCCTCGAGTGCGGGATCGCGCTGGTCGGCAGCGAGGTGAAGAGCCTGCGGTCGGGGCGGATGAGCCTCGACGAGGCCTATGGCCGGGTGCAGGGCGACGAACTCTGGCTCTTGGGCTGCGACATCCCGGAATACGACAAGGCCAATCAGCTCAACCACAAGCCGAAGCGACCCCGAAAGCTGCTGCTTCACCGCCGGGAGCTTCGCACGTTCGCGGCCCAGGCCTTTGAGAAGAGCCTCACGCTCGTGCCCTTGAAAATGTATTTCAAGAACGGGCGGGTGAAGGTGTTGATCGGCGTCGGCCGGGGCCGGAAGGCCCATGACAAGCGGGAGAAGCTCAAGGCCGCCACCGCGAAGCGAGATATTGAAATCGCCCTCCGCGGGCGATCCCGCGGAGGGCGATGATGATGAATTCAGCGGGCGAGCCTCGGCCGGCGGGCCGCGGCCTCACTCGCTTGTGACGAGTTCGCCGTGGGGCATGTCGGTCGAGTCTTCCGGATGCCAGAGGGGCATCCCCCGCTGGATCCGCTCGGCCAGGATGTCGATCTTCTGCCGCGAGCCGGCCGGAGCCGTCGTGGGGCCGAAGTCGTCCGTGCACTGGGGCTCGAAATTCTCGTCGTGACCGTAAAGCTCGATGATTTCAAAAACGTTGCGGATCCGGGCCATCGGGGCGAACTGACTCCTTCGTGAGACCATGCAGCGGCATCCCTCGGACCGGCGGAACGCCCCGCCGGGCATGGATGCATCGGTTCCCGTGAACACGCAGCGCGGGCCTGCGAGCTTCCGGCATCCCAGGCGGCCTCAGGGCACGGTCGGGAGCAGGGTCGGCAGGTCATCGCGATTGCCCGCTGGCATGACGGCTTGCTCGGGCCGCGGCGGGCTGACAGCGTTCGTGGTGAACCTCGCCATTATGGAACCGCCTTTGCGCGAGTCAAACATTTTGTTCGTCGCCTGTTCGCACTGGAAAAACCGGCATTCCTTGCCATGAATTGGTCGCCCGGCAGCGGGCGAAGTACGATACGCCTCGCTCGCGGGCAGCCGGTGCGGTCGAAGCCGCCCACCCGCGCGGGCAGGCCGCGGGCGTTCGCCGGCACGAGCCGCGGGAACGCCGCCTCCGATGGCGCAACTTACTGGACCTCTCACGAGCTACCCGGCGCGGGTCTCCTTCGCGGCCTACGTCGTCGCGATTCTGGCCGGGGGCTTCCTCCTCACCCTGCCGATGGCCAGGCTGCCGGACCGTCCTCCGGTCACCTTCGTGGACGGCCTGTTCACGGCGACGAGTGCCTGCTGCGTGACGGGCCTGACCGTTCGCAGCACGCTCCACGACTTCTCGTTCTTCGGCCAGGGGGTGATCCTGGCGCTGATCCAGCTCGGTGGCCTGGGGATCATGACGATCACCACGCTGGCGTCGTTTCAGATCGGCGGGCAGGCCACCCTCCGGCAGCGGGCGGTGATCGCCGACACCCTCGGCATCAAGTCGGGCCGGGATCTTCGCTGGGTCACCCGGGCGGTGCTCCTGACCGTGTTGATCGCCGAGTTTCTCGGCTTTGTGCTGATGTGCTGGGCCACCTGGCATTCCGGCCCGCCGGAGAAGGTGCTCTGGCGGGCCTTGTTCCACTCAATCTCGGCTTTCTGCAACGCCGGCTTCGCCCTGGGAGACGACAACCTCTCCCGGTATGCGGGCAACCTTTCGATGAATGCCGTGATCTGCAGCCTGATCATCGTCGGCGGCATCGGGTTTCCGGTGATCTTCGACCTCGTCTCGCGGGTGCGGCAGCCGCGGGACTTCTGGCAGCGGCTCTCGGTCCAGACGAAGCTGATGCTGCTGGGCACCGCGGGCCTTCTGGCCGTGGGGGCGGTCTCGTTTTGGCTGCTCGAGTGGGAGGAGGCGCTCGCCCGGGAGCCGCTCGGCACCCGGATCCTGATGGGCCTGTTCCATTCCACCACCTGCCGCACGGCTGGGTTCAACACCGTCGACTACGCCGGCCTCGCCAGCCCCACCCTGTTTCTCACGATCATCCTGATGGCGATCGGGGCCGGGCCCTGCTCCACGGGCGGCGGCTTCAAGGTGAGCACCTTCATGACGCTGGTGGTCAGTTCCTGGACGAGCTTCCGCGGGCTGCCCCGGGCAAACGTCTTCAAGCGGACGATTCCCGCGACGGCCGTGCGGCGGGCCACGGCGACGGCGCTGCTCTTCGGGGCGGTCGGGATCGTGGCGCTCGTGGCCCTGCTGACGGTGGAATCCCGGGGGCTCGTCGCCTCGCGGCCCCGCTGGTTTCTCGAGGCGCTCTTCGAGTGCATTTCGGCCCTGGCGACGGTCGGCCTCTCGACTGGCATCACGTCGTCGCTGACCGACCCCGGCAAATTCGTGCTCATGGCCCTGATGCTCATCGGCCGGCTCGGCCCGATCACCGCCGCGGTGGCCCTCGGCCGCCAACGGCATCCCTACCAGCCCGAATACCTCGAGGAGGAGCCGCTCGTCGGCTGACCCGTGATGAAATCCAACCGTCGGTTTGTGATGCTCGGCATGGGCAGCTTCGGCACGGCCCTGGCCCGCCGCCTGGCCACCAACGGCTGCCAGGTGATCGGTGTCGACTCCCGCCGCGACCGGCTGGAGGCGGTGAAGAACGAGATCCACGAGTGCGTGATCGGTGACGCCACCGATCGGGAGGTGCTTGAAAACCTGCCGCTCCGCGACGCCTCGGCCGTCTTCATCTCACTCGGAGAGACGATCTCCCGCTCGCTCTTGGCCACGCTCCATGTCAAGGAACTCGGGGCCCGGCAGGTGGTGGTGAAGGGGGTGACGAAGGAGCATGGCAAGATCCTCGAGCACCTCGGCGCCGACCGGGTGGTGTTTCCCGAGGAGGAGGTGGCGAAGCAGCTGGCCGACAAGATGACCTGGCCAAACGTGCTCGACTTCCTGCCGATCGATCCCGAGTACAGCGTGGCGGAAGTGGCGATGCCCTCGTCGCTCTCCGGCAAGACCCTGGCCGAGGCCGATCTCCGCAACGCCATCGGCGTGCAGGTGATGGGGATCAAGGACGTGCTTTCGGGAAAGCTCGACATGTTCCCCGACGGCCGCCG
>JBJOHE010000452.1:0-2881 GCA_046047895.1 Planctomycetota bacterium
CAGCGTCACGACCAGATTAACCGGGGGAGGCCTGGAGGGCCGCAGTGAGCGTCCAGCGAGAGGATGCCGGCAGCCCCGGCCCGGTCGAGAGACCCTCAAATCATGAATGCTCTGGGCCAGGACTCGAATGCCCGCTAGCCGCGAAGCTGGTCGCGGTAGCGGTCGAGAAAGTGGGCGGCCACTTCAGCGTTGAGGTGATTCCAGGCGTCGTCGAGGAGGCTGCCCGCCAGAATCCCGTCGACGGCCTTCGAGGCCACGGCGCCTACCAGGTCGACGATCCGCGTCACGGGATCCCTCCCCACCAGCCGTTCGGCATCGACGTGTGAAAACTCGTTTGCCACCAGCGAGAGCGTGGGGAGTTTCGGCACCGGATCGCGGCCGTTGATGTAGCGGAAGATCTTTCCGGCAAACTCGCGCTTGAAGGCCTCGCAGGCCGTGCTGTTGCCGATCATCGGGGCGCCGAAGGTGCAGACCTCGTGGACCAGCACGAACCTTCGCTTCAGGAGCCAGGCCGCATAGAGCGCAAGCGCACCGCCCAGGCTGTGGCCGGTGATCCAGACCGGTCGGTCCCGCTTCTTCACCTCGGCCTCGACGGCCTCCACGAGCGGATCCCAGATCGAGGCGATCGCATCGGCGAAGCCCTTGTGGAACCGCGCTCCCACTCCCGCCGCCGCCAGGTCGTGCCCCAGCCGCCCCTCGGGCACCACCAGGAGGTTCATCGCGTCGGTGAGCAGCACGTCCTTGAGCCCGTCCATCGTGGCCGGAGATTCCGTGCCACGGAAGGCCAGCACGATGGTGGCATCGTCGACAGCCAGCCAGGCCTGGGTGTTGCCGGCACTGAACAGGCGGGCGTCGAGGCCGAGCAGCTCCTTGAACCGGGCGGCACCGGGCTCGGCCGGCAGGTAGGCGAGCGCCGAGGCCTCGCAGAGAAACCGGGCGTTGCCGATGCAGCCGGGCGATTCTTCGTCGAGCCGCAACGCAGCCGGGGCCGCCTGAGATTCAGTTGACATACCGTCGCTCTCCGGATTCCGCCGCCGCGTTCTTCCACTGCCTGAGGATGGCCGTAGGGATGCCGTTGCCCGTCACGTCGAGCTGGCGGAGCCGCTGCGGCGGCGCCTCGAGAAACCGCCGCAGCCCCTCGGGCGTCACCTGGGTGCGGGCCAGTCGAAGGGTCTCCAGGGCAGGCAGCCGCGCGAGCGTAGCCAGCCCGGCGTCAGTCACGGCCGTGTCGTTGATCGTGAGTTCGCGAAGCTGCGGCAGATCCACGAGCAGTTCGAGCGTCGCGTCGGTGACGTCGGGGTTCGACATCTCCAGAATCACCAGATCGGGCTTGTCGGCGAGGATGCCGTAGTCACCGCGATCCCAGCCGGTGAGCACGAGCGCCCGCTCGCCGTCGATCGTCCGCTCTCGCTCCGCGAGCCCCACGATTCTCAGATAAAGATTCTGGTAGGCGAAGGGCACTGCCCCCACCACGAGCCCGCCGGCGAGCACCGCCATGGGCACGAGCAACTGCCGGGCCTGCCGCCGGCCGAGCACCACCGCCAGCCCCCGGCCCAGCGACCAGAAGAGACCAACGGCCGCGGCCACGAGGCCGGCAAAGACCAACACGACACCAATCTGCTCGCTCATGCGTCATCCCTGAACCATCGCCGACCGCCCTGTCACAGCTTCCATCATACGGGCCGAGGGCGGGAGGCAAGCCGGCGGCCATCATCCCGCCCTCAGCACGGCCTCGGCGGCTCGCCGCCCACTGGCAAGCGCTCCGTTGATGGAGGCCGCAGCGGTGTGATCCCCGCAGATGAGGAGCCCCTCGCCCAGCCGGGGCGACCTCGGCCGGAGCTGTCGGGCGGCCGGAGACTCGTCGGGGAGGGCATGCGGCACGGCCACGGTGGCCAGGTGACGCCAGCCTACGACGCCCGCCCCGAACCAACGGCCAGCCTGCTCCCGCACGGCAGCGGCCACGCCCTCGGGCTGGCTCGCTTCGACACCAGGCCGCAGCGACACGCAGATCACCGCAGCCCCGGGCGGCGCGTAGCCCTCGGCCACGTCGGATGGCACCGTCAGGTTATCGATCGGCCCGGTCTCTTCGCCGCTCACAACGAGCGTCGGCGCCTCGAGCGGCGAACGATCGGCAGCGAACGCCACCAGCGTGGTCGACTTCTCCCTCCGGCTGCCCCATGAGCCGCGAACTTCCTGGGGCACAAGCCGCGCAGCAGCAGTCAGATCCGTCGCCAGCACGACGTCGCGTGCCGTGAGCGTCTCACCTCCGGCCAAGCTCACTCGGCCAGCCGCGATCGCTTCGACGCGCGTGCCAAGCCGGACCGCGTCGGCCGGGAGCCCCGCCGCCAACTGGGCGGGTATCGCCGCCATCCCGCCGGCCGGGAGCGTCGCCCGGCCCAGGGCAAACATCGCGAAGTCAAAGAGAAACACCGCCGCGGCCGTCTCGAGCCGCCGTTCGAGAAACACGCCGCCGAAGAAGGGCACGAAGAACCCTTGGATGAAAGCGGGAGAGAACCCTCGGGCCGCCAGTTCCTCGGCCGTGGTCCGCTCCGAGGAGGCGGCCGGCAGATCAGGATCGAGCCGCCCTGCCCGAAACGCCGCCACGGCGTCCCGCCGCAGCCGCGCCGTGCGCAGGGCATCCGTGAGACCGACCGTCCCTGACAGCAGGCTGCCGACGGCGGCGAGCGGCTGCCGCCAGGGATCGGCCACCCGCCGCAGCCGTGATCCCTCCGCCACGAGAGCCCCGGCCTCGAATCGGCCCAGCTTGAGCGCCGCGAGATCGAGCTGCCGCCGGGCCTCGGGATACGCGTCGTTGAGAACCTGGAAGCCGCGGTCGATCCGACAGCCATCCACAGAGTCGGTCGCCACCCTGCCACCAACC
>JBJOHE010000453.1:0-4100 GCA_046047895.1 Planctomycetota bacterium
CGAGCCTGCTCGGCCTGATCGCGGCGTCGTCGTTGGCAGCGGCATGGTGGTGCGGCAGTCTCCCCGTGGCTGCAGGTGTCTGGCTGGGACTGGCAGTCCTGTTTCTGGGTTCGACCTCGCTCGCCCAGGTGGCCGCCAGCCAGCCGGCGCTGCTCTATCCCCTTACCGTGATTCTCGGCTACGAGAGCTTCCACCTGATTCGCAACGGCATCATTCGCGGCCCGCGACGGCAGCTGCTGCCGAGCGGTGCGCCCAAGCCGCTGCCCGCCGCCGCCGTCGCCTACAGCTTTCTGTTCGAGCCACCAGCAGCCGAAGGCGACGGCCGGGCCGGGCCGACCGCCACGGCAGCCGGCCCCGAGGTGATCCGCGGCCTCCGGCTCCATGGGCTGGCGAGCGAGTATCGGGCGCTCGAAGCCGAATATGCCCTGATCGCGATGCACTGGAGGGGTCGGGTGGTCGAGGTGCGGCACGAACCGACGGTCGACTTCTATCGGGTGGAGTTCACGCTGCCCCCCGGCTTTGAGCCGCTGGAGCCGGATCAGCTGCAAACGATGCAGTCATGGATGGAGCGGTGCCATCTCGACACGCTGCGGCCGGCGATCTCGGTGTCTGGCCGCCAGCCGGCCGAGCGCTTGGCGCTCGTGGCCGCGGGCTCCTCTCGGCCGGGTGACTGCATGGTGCTCGAAGACGCCCGCACCGACGCCCCGGTGCCAGTCGGAGTGTTTCTGGCCGCCGAGGATTCCACTGCTGCCGAAGCCGGATTCGAGCCCTACCGACTCACGCCCGAGGCGATCCGCCGGGCGATCGCCGCCACCCCGGCGGCCCGTGAACTTCCGGCTGACGTGGAGCCGGCCGCCGGCTTCACGCTCCGGCCCGCCCACGATCGCGGGCTCTTCGCCAGCCCCGAGTCCGTGGTGAGGCGGCTCGAAGCCGGGGGGCCGTCGTCGCAGCCATTCGCCGTCGCGCTCTACAACGCCGGGCGGTTGCGCCAAGGCGACCGTCTGATCCTTTCCTGGAACGACCGCCATGGCACGGCCGGCGGTTCAGACCTCACGCGGGCTGCGGTCTGCGAAGTAGCGGAGTTGGCCACAACCCCAGGGGGGAGGTTCGAGAGGCTGCCTGTGGGCAACCCCGAGCCCTTGCCGGAGGGGGCCGTGTGGGCAAGCCTCATGCCGGTGAGCGGGCTTGTTGGCCCCGTGAAGCCAGGGAATCCGGCCAGCCGCTCGACCGCTGCGGCCGGCCTGGTCGTGGGGCAATGGCAGAACCTTCAATTGCTCAACAATGCCGAGGTGTTGCAGGCCTGGCGGAATCTCGTCGGTGGCCGCTGGCGGGAGCGGAAGCCGAAGCTCGTGATCGTCACCGTCAGCGGCGGCGGCATCCGCGCGAGCGTGTGGGCGTCGGTCGTGCTGCGGAAACTCGAGGCCACCCTTGGGGCCGACTTTCCCTACCACATTCGCCTGGTCACCGGCGCCTCCGGCGGCATGGTGGCGGGTTCGTACTACGTCACCTCGCTGCGGCCGCCCACGCCCGAGGTCCTAGCCGGCGGTCCGGCGTCGTTCGCCGACCTCCACGGCGTCGAGATCGGCGACTTCGTCGATCAGATGGCCCTCGATCAGCTCGACGCGGTCGTGGGCCGGATGCTGTTCGCCGACCTGCCGGCCACCTTCAACCCGTTCGTCCGCCGGGGCGATCGGGGCCGCACGCTCGAGCAGACCTGGATCCGCTGGACGGGCGGCCCTGCCAGTCCGCTCGGCCGACCAATCCAGGCCTTCGCGGCTGACGAGCGGCTTGGCTGGCGGCCGAGCCTCGTGTTCACGCCGATGATGGTGGAGGACGGCCGGCGGCTCCTGATCAGCAACCTCGATCTGGCCTTCGCCACACGGAACGTCGGCGGCCTCCTGCTCGAGCCCTCGTCGCGGAAGATCGAGCGGCCGGCGATCCAGGGAGGCGACTTCGACCAGAGCATCCACGAGGAAGACGAAGTGTTTTCCCTGTCGGCGGTCGAGTTCTTCCGGCTGTTTCCCCGGGCGGGCGACTTCCAGGTGACCACGGCCATTCGGATGAGCGCCTCCTTTCCCTGGGTCTCACCGGCGTTCAATCTTCCCACGCTGCCGCCTCGCCGGGTCGTCGATGCCGCCTACTACGACAACTACGGGATTAATCTCTCGGCCCTCTGGCTCTCCAAGCTCGGCCAGTGGCTGCAGGCCAACACCTCGGGCGTGCTCGTGGTGCAGATCCGTGACCAGGTGAGCCAGGGAGCCCGCACGGAGATCGACTTCGACCGGGCCGGCGGCGATGACCAGCCACTCGACCGGCTCGTGTGGCACGGGGGCAGCAAGCTCCTGCGGCCGGGCCTCCAGGCCGCGACCACGCCGCTGGTGGGCGTGACCAACGCCCAGCAGTGGACCATGGCCTTCCGCAACGATGAGCAGGTTGATCTCCAGGATCTGCTCTTCGACGAGCTGAGCGGGCGAGACTTCTTCCGCACGGTGGTGTTCGAGTGCCCGGTGGACGTGTCGCTCAGCTGGCGGCTGACCGAGCGAGAGAAGGCGATCCTCGTGGGGGGCTTCGGCCGGCCGGGGGCTGCTCCCGAAGACGAGCTGGCCCGCGTCAAGGACTTCCTCACTGGCCGCGACGCCTACGAGTTTCACAAATGGAGGCTCGAGAACCGTCACCGGTCTGCATTTCGCCGCGAGCTCAAGGCCCGCTACGACGAACAGTTGCAGGCGCTCGGGGTGCCGGCCACTGAGCGGCTCTCGCTCGGTGAGAGCCAGAGCCTCTACGAGAACGTGGTCAAGAACCTGAAGCGGCTGGAGTTGCTGGCCGACTGGTGGCAGGCTGGCCGGGTCGCGGCTGAACCTCATTGACTTGAGGAAGACCGAGCAACATCATCTTCGATGCCGCTAGAAAAGGATGAGCGAGCGGAACGTCGATCGACGTCACCGTAGCGGGATCTGGTTTTGAGCCTTTCGCCGGCTGCACGGCGAGTGGAGCAGTGCATGGCGACTGAAGCGTGGTGGGCTTTTGGCGCCGGAGCGATCCTCGGCGTGGCCGCGGGGTCGGCGGCCGTCGCCTGGTGGGCCGGCGGCTGCATCGGTCAGCTCCGCCGGCGATTGACTGCTGGTGAGGTGGAGCGCCAGTCGCTCGAGCAGCGTGCCGCTACAGACGAACTCACGTCCCTCACCAACCGGAGAGGCGCGCGGGCGCAGCTGCGGGCGCTCAATAATCATGCAGCAGCCCAGCTCGCCGTGTTCTGGTGTGACATCGACCACTTCAAGCGGGTGAACGACATTCACGGTCATGCCGCCGGCGATGAGGTGCTGGAACAGCTGGCCGATCGGTTGCGGAAGTCGCTCCGCTCGGCCGAGGATCTCGCAGCCCGAATGGGAGGCGATGAACTGCTCGTGGCGCTCCATGGGGTGCAGAGCATCGAGGCAGCGATCGAGATCGCCGAGCGACTCCGCCGCTCAGCTGAGCCGCCGATCGAGACCGCCGCCGGCCCTGTGCAGGTCTCGCTCAGCATCGGAGTGACCCTGGCGGCCCCGCTCGAGCCCACCGACCAGGTTCTCGCCCGCGCCGACCGGGCGATGTATCGGGCCAAGCACGAGGGCCGAAACCGCGTGGTCGCCATCGCGGCGGACGACGCCACTCCCATCGGGCAACCGCATGGTGCGTCGGGCTGACGGCGGGGCAAGCGGCGCTGGCTCCCGGCGGGCGGCTCTTGCCGGGCCGGTTGTGCCGCCTACTGTTACTGTCGTGAAGTTTCAGGGATGAAGCGGCCGTTGATGACTAGGTCGCCGCCTGTGGCGGCATCCCTCCTGCGTCCCCTCCCTCCCATGAACCGCCACCGCACCGAGCAGGCCCGCCTCGACGAGATCGCCCGATTCTGCCAGCAGGCGATCCAGGAGCAGCGGGATCGGGAACGCGGGCCAGGGTACGGCCTCGATGACTACACCGAAGGTCGCATCGTCGGCGGGGCAAACCTCGCCCGGAAGATCCTGCGGGCGTTGACTGGCGAATCGGCGGGCATCTCACCCGCGGCCGGCCGCGGCCGTCGGTCGCTCGCCGGCTGATCGCGGTTGAGGCCCTGGTTTGGGCAG
>JBJOHE010000454.1:0-5364 GCA_046047895.1 Planctomycetota bacterium
TCTCGCTGGCCTTCGACTACGACGGCAGCGGCCAGCCCGAGGATCTCATGCCGCCGATCACGGCCTTTCTCGAAAAGGTCGGGGCGGGCCGGGTGACGAATCTGCTGTCGAGCGAGCCGGCCGACGACCTCTACCGCAAGCTCGATCTGGCAAGCGTGCCGGCGGTGTACGTCTGGAAGCCGAACGGCGAGCGGGCGATCCGCTTCGACGACGAACTGGCGGCCCGAGACCTCGGCCGCCCCTTCACCTACCACGATGTCGAACGGACGGTGAAGGGGCTGCTGACCGAGTGAGATCGCGACCCACGGCGGCCGGAGCCTGGTCGCCAGTTCCGCTTTTCCGGCACCGGCCGCACCTGGTTCACCTCGCCGGGGGACGGGGATAGACTCGCCACCCTCCAGCCCGCGTTTGCCCCGAGCCGCCCGATGGCCACCCACACCCCTTCTGGCGAAGCCAAGCCGCTGCGGCCCGGCGACGTCGTGCGGAATCCGCTCGCCGCCGGCCGCGAGACGGTCGAGTCGATCGTGGTGGCGTTCGTGCTGGCCCTGCTCTTCCGCGGGTTCGAGGCCGAGGCGTTCGTGATCCCCACCGGCTCGATGGCCCCCACGCTGATGGGCCGCCACCGCGACCTTGCCTGCGAGACCTGCGGCGAAGACTTCCGCGTGGGCTGCAGCAAGGAGCTCAACGAGGCGACCTGCCGGCTCGAGCCGCGGGCCTTCGTCCGCCGGGCCCGCTGCCCCAACTGCGGCGCCGAGACGCGGCTGACCGACGCCGCGGGCCGATACCGGCACGAGTTTCCCCCGTTCACGGGCGACCGGATCATCGTCGAGAAGTTTGCCTACGACTTCGTCGAGCCCGCCCGCTGGGACGTGGTGGTCTTCAAGTATCCGGAAGACGCGCGGGTCAACTACATCAAGCGGCTGATCGGCCTGCCGGGCGAGACGGTGAGCATCGCCGGCGGCGACATCTGGACCGATCGGGGCACGGCCGAGCCGGTGATCGCCCGCAAGCCGCCGGAGCGGCTGCTCGCGATGCTGCAATGCGTGCACGACAGCCGCCACAGCCCGCCGGCCGAACTCACGGCCGATTGGCCTGCGGCCTGGATCAATTGGTCACAAGCCGCCGGTGAGCCGCGATGGCAGACCGACGACGGCGGCCGCTCGTTTCGCTGTTCCGGCCCCGAGTCCGCCCAGCTCCGCTGGCGGCATTGCCTGCCAGACAACTGGGATCCTGCCGCCGCCGGCACGCCGGCCGGAGTGGAGCCCGCGCTGGTCGGCGATTTCCAGCCCTACAACCAGGATCCGGAATACGTCGCCCTGCATCGGGTTCCCGGCCTGGGTGTGATGCTTGACGGGGCCCACTGGGTGGGCGACCTCGCCGTGGAGTGCGACCTCGAGAGCAGAAGCGACAGCGGCACGGTTGTCATCGACCTGGTCGAGGCGGGAGTGCGGCACGAATGCGGCCTCGACCTGGCGAGCGGAATCGCGACCCTCTCCCGCGGCGGAACGGAGATCGCGACTGGCGACGCGGGGATCCGCGGCCGGGGCCGCTGGCGGCTCACGTTCGCCAATGTCGACGATGAATTGTCGCTGTTCGTGAACGGTCGGCGGATCGCGACCGACGTGGCCGCCACCTGGAACCGCACGATCGACGAGGCGGCGGAGGCTCGGCCTGTGGTCCGCGGGGCCAAGGCCGGCTCGAGCGAGCCCGACGACCTTGCGCCGGCAGGCATCACTGCCCACGGTGCCGATGTCACCGTGGCCGACCTGCGGGTGCTCCGCGACGTCTATTACGTGGCCAGTGGCACCCAGTTGGCCCTGATCGGCCGCGAGCCCGAAGAGCCCGTGATCAGTTTTCCGCTCGGCGAGGATCAGTTCTTCATGCTGGGCGACAACTCCTCGGCCAGCAAGGACGGCCGCGCCTGGGGCACGCCCGAAGAGCCGATCCACCACGTCGACCGCCGGCTACTGATCGGCCGGGCCCTGGTGGTGTTCTGGCCCCATGCCGTTCCGACCCCCTGGAATGCCAAGGTGGTCGAGCGATGCGGCTGGGAATTGCGATTGCCCTGCCTGCCCAACTTCGCGAGGATGCGGTTTGTGAGGTAACGGCCACCCCCGGGGCGGCCCACCCCCGTGAGCCGCAGGGATGTCGCTGTTATCGGTCGAGGGGCTCGTCAAGAACTATGGCCGCCGCCGGGTGGTCGACGGCGTGGACTTCCACGTCGATCCGGGTGAGATCGTAGGGCTGCTTGGCCCTAATGGTGCCGGCAAGACGACGAGCTTCCGGATGACCTGCGGCATGGTGATCCCCGACTCGGGCCGGGTGCTCCTCGACGATGCCGAGGTCACCGACTGGCCGATGTACAAGCGGGCCCGCGACGGCGGGATGGGCTACCTCGCCCAGGAGCAGAGCGTGTTCCGCAAGCTCACCGTCGAGCAGAACCTGCTGGCGATCATGGAGCTGATCGGGATGCCCCCCAAGGAGCGGCGGCGACGGTGCGAGGAGCTGCTCGAACAGTTCGACATCGGTCGGATCCGCAAGTCGAAGTCGCACTACATCTCCGGGGGCGAGAAGCGGCGGCTCGAGATCGCCCGCTGCCTCGTGACCGAGCCGCGGATCATCCTGCTCGACGAGCCCTTCACCGGGATCGACCCGGTCACGATCCACTCGATCCAAAAGATCATCAAGGGCCTGCGGGATGACGGCATCTCGATTTTGATCACCGACCATCGTGAGCGAGAAACGCTTGCGATCACCGACCGCAGCTACGTGATCCGCGCCGGCAAGGTGCTCTGCCACGGCTCGGCGGAAGAGGTGCTCAACCACCCCGACGCCAAGAAGTATTACTTCGGCGAGAGCCACGGCGTGACGGCGGCCTGAGAGGCGATTGCGACAGGGCGGGATGGCCTGCGGCCATTTCAAACCGCCGGGCCGCCCGCGACGACGACGCACCTGTCGGTGCGTATACTCGGGGCCTGGGGATGGAGGAATCGTCCCCGGCCTTCGGGTGTTTCCGGCCATGTCCTGGGTCTTCCAGCCTTCAGCGGTGTTCGGCTGGCTGGCGGTGATCGCATGCTGCTGGTGCGGATCGGCCGGCGGCAATGAGTCTGCCGACGCCGACCTCGAGTTCTTCGAGGCGGAAGTGCGGCCGCTGCTTGCCGCCCACTGCAGCGAATGCCACTCGGCCCAGGCTGGTGATCCCGAAGGCGGGCTTTCCTTCGACTCGCGGGCCGACTTCCTCACCGCCGGCGTGGCGGTCGCTGGTGATCCCGATGCTAGCCTGCTCATACAGGCAGTGCGGTACGACGGCAGTCTGCAGATGCCGCCCGCCGGCAGGCTTCCCGACGAGGCGATCGCCCTGCTCGAAGCCTGGGTCCGCCGCGGAATTCCCTGGCCCGACGATGGCCGGGCCGCGGCCGGGAGAGCCTTCGATCTCGCGGCCCGCAAGGCGGAGCATTGGTGCTGGCAGCCGCCGCGGCCGGCGGCGCCGCCCGAGGTTCGTGCCCCGTCCTGGTGCCGCGACGAGATCGACCGGTTCGTGCTCGCGCGGCTGGAGGCCGCCGGGCTCGAACCCGCGGCCGAAGCCTCCCGGCCGGTCCTCGTCCGTCGGGCTGCCGAGATCCTGACGGGCCTCCCCGCCGACTCGGCTGATGTCGATGCCGTCGCGAGCGATCCCGATCCGGCTGCCTTCGAGCGATATGTCGACAGGCTGCTCGCCTCGCCCCATTTCGGCGAACGGTTCGGCCGGCATTGGCTCGATGTCGTGCGGTATGCCGAATCCCGGGGCCATGAGTTCGACTTTGACATTCCGAATGCCTGGCGGTATCGCGACTGGGTCGTGGCGGCCTTCAACGACGACCTCCCCTACGACCAGTTCATCCGAGAGCAGATCGCCGGTGATCTCGTCGCCGAGCCGCGACTCGATCCGGCCGGGGCCAATCAATCGGTGCTCGGAACCGGATTCTGGTTCCTCGGCGAGGAGGTGCATTCGCCGGTCGACACGCTCCAGGACGAGGCCGATCGGATCGACAACCGGATCGACACCTTCGGCAAGGCGTTTCTCGGGCTGCCGCTGGGCTGTGCCCGCTGCCACGATCACAAGTTCGATGCAATCTCCGCCGCCGACTACTACGCGCTGGCCGGGATGCTGATGTCGAGCAGCTACCGCCAGGTGCCCTTCGAGTCGCTGGAACACAACCGGGCCGTAGCGGCCGAGGCCGAGGCGTTCAGGGCGGCCTCACGATCCGAGCTTCTGCCGCTGATCGCCGACCTGCTCGAGGCCACCCAACCGAACCCCGCCGATCTTCTGCCCCCGGCGGAGGAACTGGCCCAGGTGGCTACCGCAGGCGGCCCCGGAGCAGACACGGAACTCCTGATCGCCGATTACACGCGGGCCTACGGCTCCACGCCGCTCCTCGCCGACGCCGCAGCCTGGGGCACCGCCGCCCTGCCGCCGGGTGAGCCGATCCTGGTCCCAGCCGCCGGCGACCTCCCGGCCCGGGTGCGGCTCGCTGTTCCGGGCCACGCCGCAAGCGACGCGATCTGGTCGAAGACCGTGTCGCATGGGGGTCGCGATCCCGGAGCGATCGGCGGCGTCGATCGGGCAGGACGGGTCTTGCGAACGCCGACCGTCCGCACCACCAACGGGATCCTCTGGCATCGCGTCCGCGGCCGGCTGCAGATCTTCACGCCGGTCGACGGCCATCTGCTCGTCCACGGTCCGCTCTACGGCCAGACCGTGATGACGATCGACACCCAGGGCCGCTGGCAGTGGATCCGGCAGGACCTCCGCCGCGACCTGCGGTGGGGCGACACGGCCCACACGCTCCATGTGGAATACGCCGCGATCGATGGCGAGGCCGAGGTGGCCGAAGTTGTGTGTGCCGCCGAGGAGCCGACACGGCCCGATCCCCTGGCCGTCGCGATCCTCGGCCGGGGCGGCGATCCCCTCGATGCTGCCCGAGAGCTTCTGGCCGAGGCCATGCTCGCCTGCCGTTCGGGTCGCCTCGATTCGCCGCCGCTCGTGGCGGTCGTCGATCGGCTGCTCGCCTCGCCCCGCCTCGACTGGACCGCGGAACCGGCCCGGCGGCTGACCGACGCGGCGGCCCGAAGCATCGCCCGGCGGAACGCCATCCTCGACCGTGCCAAGCTCGAATCCGCGATCGCGCCGGCGATCCAGGATGGCAACGGGGTCGATCAGTTTGTCTTGATGAAGGGCTCCGCGGCCCGGCCCGGCCCACTGGCACCGCGGCGATTTCTCGAGGCGATCGACGGCCCCGACCAGGCTGGCTGGCCCGCCCACTCCTCGGGCCGGCGGGAACTGGCCGAGCGGGTGATCGACCCCGGCAACCCCCTCACCGCCCG
>JBJOHE010000455.1:0-10445 GCA_046047895.1 Planctomycetota bacterium
CGCTCCCCGCCACGCTCGCGTTCGCGTTCGCCGCCCCCTGCTCCCGCCCCCTACCCCGCAGCCTCGGGCGGAATCGTACGGCCATGGGGATCAGCCTGGCCCGCGACGAGTTGGGCCTCGATCTGCTCCCGCATGGCGGCGCCTACATGATGCTCGAGCCATTCGGCCGGCGGATGGAGGTGGTCGATCGGCAGCTCGGCATGCCGGCCGAGCCAGGCCTCCCAGAGCCGGTGCGACCGCACCACCATCTCCGCCTCGCGGCGGCCGTGGTCAGAAAGCGTCAGGCGGCCGCGGTCCCGCCGCACCACGCCCCGCCGCTCGAGCCAGAGGCCGGCGAGTCGCTCGAGCCAGGTCTGCCGATGCCCTGCGGTCGCTGAGCCACCGCCCTCGGCCTCGCACGCCCGCCAGATCCGGGCGAGGCAGTCTTCACGGGCCACCCGCCACTCGAGCCGCAGCCGGGCGATGCCGCGTGCGAAGAGTCCGTCACCGGGGGCCGCTAGCACGGCGACCGCATAGCAGCCGCCGAGCACCACCGCGATCATGCCGGCCGCGCTCGTGTTCCACCGCCAGGCCGCGGCATAGCCGGCACAGGCGGCGGCCACCGCCACCCCGACGGCCACGACCACGAGCCAATGCATCCGCTGCACGAGCAGCTCCGCCGTCGCCGCGGGCACCACGAGCATCGCCACCACGAGCACGGCCCCCACGGCCTCGAAGCCCGCCACGGCGGCCACGGCCGTCGCCGCAAGGAGCAGGCCCGTCACAAGCCCCACCGGAATCCCCGCGGCCCGCGCCGCATCCGTATCGAACGCGGTGAACACCTGCCATCGCCAGCTGGCGGCCAGCCCGCCCGCCACGGCCAGAAACACCACCACGGCCGTCACGAACGCCCGGGGCACGAGCAGGCCGCCCAGGCTCACCCGGTCGAAGGCCGCGAGTTCCAGGATCCCGAACAGCACGCACTCGGGATCGAGGTCGATGCGGCTCGCCGCCAGCGTGACCATCACGACGCCGAGGGCGAAGAGCGTGGTGAACACGACTCCCGCGCCGGCATCCTCGGCCAGGCCCACGCCCGCATGAATCGCCTGCGTCAGCCAGACCGTCGCAAGCGCCGCCGCGACCGCGCCGGCAAACACGGCCGGGCCGCCGAGGCTGCCCCCGGCGAGCACCGCCACGGCGATCCCGGGAAGCACGGCGTGGGCGATCGCATCGCCCAGGAGGCTCATCCGCCGAACGACGAGCAGGCCGCCGACGAGCCCGCAGGAGGCCGAGACCATCGCGGCGGTCGCCATCGCCCAGGCATGCACCGAGAGGCTTGCGTCACTCGCCATCGTCGCCTCGCAGGCCTGAAGGCTCGTCCGCGCATCCGGAGGCGTGTTCCAGTTCGTGAGGCAGCAGCACCCCGCGGGCCCAGCGGCGTTCCCGGCTCGACCGGGCCAGCCAGGCGGCGATCACGCCCCGCCGCGGAGCGATGAGAAACGACAGGCCGCAGATCGCGGCGGCCGCCAGCACGATCACCGGCCCGGTGGCGAGCCCCGGCCGCCCGGCCGTCACGGCCACACCGGTCACGGCCGATGCAAGGCCGATCAGTCCGGCGGCGAGGAGCAGCGGGCCCACCCGGTCGGTCCATTGCCGGGCTGCCACCGGCGGGATCACGACCAGCGCCGTCACGAGCACCGCGCCGGCGGCGGGCAGCCCCACCACCACCATCAGGGCCACAAGCGACACGAGCACGAGATCGAGCAGCCCCACCGGCCAGCCGCTGGCCGCGGCGAACTCCGCATCGAAGCAGAGCACCACCGCCTCCTTGAAGCCGAGTCCGACGATCACCACCGCGGCGAGCGACACCCCGGCCAGGAGCCAGGCATCGCTGACGGTGAGGGCGGCGGTGTGGCCGAGCAGAAACTGCTCGAGCCCCCCGCTCCCGGGAATTCCGCGGGCGGTGGTTCCGGCGAGCAGAGCGAGGCCCGCCCCGAATGAGACGCCGATCACGATCGCCGTCGCCGCATCGTCGCGGGTACGGGCCACCCGCCGGATGAGCACGAGCACGGCCAGCGCCGCCACGGCCGCCCCGAGGGCTCCACCGAGCAAGGCGGGCAGATCGCGGCGGCCTGTCGCCAGAAAGGCGGCTGCGACGCCGGCGAGCGTCGCATGGGCCGCCGCATCCCCCACGAGTGGCCGCTTGCGGAGCAGGGCCAGGCTTCCCACGAGGCCGGCCGCAAACCCGACGCTCGCCACGCCGCCGAGCACGACGAGCGTGTTGTACGAGACCGCCCCGCCGGCGATGGCGGTGGCCAGCAGCGACACCGGTGCGACGAGCGGCATCACGGCGTGCGGCCCCGTTCGGCCACGGCGCGGCCGAGTTCTTCGAGCAGCTCCGCTCGGCCGGCGTAGGTGCGATCGATGTTCTCCGGCGTGAGCACCTCGGCTGTCGGGCCGGCCGCCACGAGCCGCATGTCGACCAGCGCCACCCGGTCGAACCATTCGGCGGCCGTCCGCAGGTCGTGGTGCACCACGATCACGAGCCGGCCGCTGTCCCGCAATTCCGCAAGCACACGGAAGATCCGCTCCTGCGACCGCACGTCCACACCCGCCATCGGCTCGTCGAAAAGGTAGACGTCGGCCTCTTGGGCGAGCGCCCGGGCGAGAAACACCCGCTGCTGCTGCCCGCCGGAGAGCCGCCCGATCTGCCGGTCGGCGAGATCGGCAAGGCCCACCCGCTCGAGGCAGGCCGCCGCCAGGTCGCGTTCCCGCCGGCCCGGCCGACGGAACCAGCCGAGCCGGGCATAGGTTCCCATCAGCACGACGTCGGTCACCGACACGGGAAAATCCCAGTCGACCGTCTCCCGCTGCGGCACATAGCCCACGCGGCCGCGAACCCGGGCCAGCGGCTGCCCGAAGAATCGCGTCGAGCCCCCCACCACCGGCACGAGCCCGAGGGCGGCCTTGAGCAGCGTGCTCTTGCCCGCGCCATTGGGCCCGATCACACCGAACAGGCAGGGCCGATCGATCGCGAGATCGACATGCCAGAGCACCGGCCTTCGGCCGTAGGCGACCGTGACGTCGTGAAACTCGACAAGCGGCGGCGGGCCGGGGATGGTCACGGTGCGGCCCCCGACCCGAGCGCTGCCACGATCGTTTCGACGTTGGCTGTGATCGCCCCGACGAGGGTATCGGCACCACTGACAGCGTCGCCGAGCGAGTCGGAGTAGAGCCGCCCTCCGAGCCGCAGCTCGTGGCCGCGGGCCCGCGCGCCTTCCACGAGCGCCGCCACGTTGCGATCGGCCACGCTCGTCTCCACGAACACGGCGGGGATCTCCCGTGTGACCACCAGTTCGACCAGGCGGTTGATGTCGCCGAGCCCGGCCTCGCTCGTGGTGTTCGTGCCCTGCACGCCCACCACCTCGATGCCATACGCCCGGCCGAAGTAGCGGAAGGCATCGTGGGCCGTCACGAGCACGCGGCGGCGCTCGGGAATCTCGCCGATCCGCGCTCGCACCCGCGCGTCGAGGCCCTGGAGCCGGGCGGCATAGTCGGACCCGCGGGCGTGGTACTCCGCGGCATGGGTGGGATCGATGGCGGCCAGCGCCTCGGCCACCACCGGCGGCAGCAGGCTCCAGGCGGCGGCGTCAAACCAGACATGCGGATCGGGAATCTCACCGGCGGCCATCAGGAGCCGGTCGGCGGGCAGTCGATCGGCCACGGCCACGACCGGCACCCGGTCGGCCATCCGGTCAAGCAGGGAGGCGAGCCGTCCTTCGAGGTGGAGGCCGGAGGCCACCACGAGGTCGGCCTGGAGCAGCCGGTCGGAGTCGCGGGGCGTGGCCTTGTAGGAATGCGGGTCGATGCCGGCCGCCATCAGACAGTCGACCCGAACCCGATCGCCCCCGACCTGCCGCACGAGGTCGGCCACGACCGTTGTCGTGGCAACCACCCTGGGGCCCGCCTCGGCGTCGGCTTGGGCCGCCGGTTCCGGCCGGCCACAGCCGACCGCCAGGGCCGCCGCGGCGACCAGCCATGCCGCTGCCCTGAGCGTGTTTTGGCCCATCAAAAACCTGTTTTTGAGAACCCAAAACCGTGAGAATACCGTGTGTGCCGGTCCCGGTACAGCCTGGGCGTGCCGCCGGTTTCGACAGCCGGTCCACCGGCGCATTGACCAATTCGTGAGGCATTCTTAATGTCGAGGCTGGCGGATGCGGTCTCCGGCAGCCGGCGGACCAACCGCGAAGGCCGGGACGCCAGGGACGGGGATCGGCGCATGCAATCCACCTATTTCAAGCGGTTCCGGATGGAAATCGACCTGGCGACGGCCCCGCCCCAAGGGAGCCTGCCGCCCGATTACCGGTTCGTTCCCTGGAACGAGGCGGTGCTCGATGTCCACGCCCGCACGAAGTTCCGGTCGTTCCGTGACGAGATCGACGCGATCGTGTTTCCCTGCCTGGGCGACCTTGACGGCTGCCGGCGGTTGATGCGTGAAATCCGCAAAAAGCCGGGGTTTCTTCCGGCCGCCACCTGGCTGATCGCCCGCGGCAGTTCGCCGGAATCGCTCCAGTGGTGCGGCACCGTCCAGGGCGTGGGCAGCCCGGGCAGCGTCGGCATGATTCAAAACGTGGGCGTGGTGCCTGGCCATCGGGGCCTGGGGCTCGGCCGCTCGCTCGTGGCCCGGGCCCTGGCCGGGTTTCGGATGCAGGGCCTCCGCCGGGTGGGCCTGGAAGTGACCGTGGACAACGCCCGGGCCGTTCGGCTCTATCAGCGGATGGGTTTCCGTCGCACGCGAACCGTGTACAAAGTGGTCGAGACGGCGACGGCTGAACCGGCCCTCGCCGCCGCCGGAGCGTGGCTCTGACCGCCGCGATTCCCGGCCCCCCGGCCTCTCAGGCGGCACGTTGAAGCAGCATCTCTTCTCCACGACCCTCGACAACGGGCTGACCATCCTGGGCGAAGCCATGCCCGGCGTTGAGTCGGTGGCCATCGCCTTCCACGCTCCTGCGGGTGGCATTCACGACCCCCCGGGCCGCTGCGGCCTCGCCACGCTCGCGGGCGAGATGTGTCTTCGTGGCGCGGGTGACCGCACGAGCCGCGGCATCGTCGAGGCGCTCGAGGGGGCGGGCGTGCAGTGGGGCCACGCGGTCTCGAGCACCCACACGAGCTTCACCGGCGCCATGGTGGCCCGCCAGCTGCCGCTGGTCCTTCCCGTCTACGCCGACATCCTCCGCCGGCCCACGCTCCCAGCTGAGGAGTTCGAGGCGGCCCGGGAGATGGTGCTGCAGAACCTCGCCGCCATCGAAGACGATCCGACTCACCGGACGCTTGCAGCACTACGGCGGCTCCACCTGCCCGCCCCCTGGGGAATGCCCACCGAGGGGATCGCGGCCGATCTCGAGGCGGCCACGATCGACGATGTCAGGCGGTTTGTCGCGGCGCGGTTCGAGCCAGGAGGCACGATCGTCGCCGTGGCCGGCAGGATCGATCCCGACGAGGTGATCCGCCAGATCGAGGCGGCGTTCGGCGACTGGCAGGCCACGGCCCGCGCGGCCGTCGTCGAGGGGCCTCGCGGTTCGCACCGGCAGCATGTGCCCCATGATTCCCAGCAGACCCACATCGCGCTCGCCTGGTCGCTGCCCCCCTATCGGTCCGAGGAGTCGGCGATCGCCGGTGCCGCCGTGGCGATTCTCGGCGGGGGCACCAGTTCGCGGCTGTTCACCGAGGTGCGGGAACGACGCGGCCTCTGCTACGGCGTGTCGGCCGGCTATCAGACCCAGCGTGACTTCGCGGCGGGTATCTGCCACGCCGGCACGACGGCGGCCCGGGCCCAGGAGACGCTCGACGTGATCATCGCCGAGATCGCCAGGCTCCCGGGATCGATCGAGGCCGACGAGCTCGAACGGGTGAAGGCCCGGGTGACCAGCGGCCTGGTGATGCAGCAGGAGTCGACCGCGGCCCGGGTCGGATCGCTGGCCCGGCAGTGGTATCACCTCGACCGGCTCCGACCAATCGACGAGGATCTGGCCCGGTACGACCGGCTCGACGTGGCCATGATCGAGGCCTGGCTCGCCGCCCAGCCGCCGCTCGACCTCACGCTTGTCTCCCTCGGCCCCGATCCCCTGGAGGTGCCCGGTGCCATTCCTGCATGAGCAGCTTTCCAACGGGCTCGAGATCGTGGCCGAGACGAACGACTCGGCCGTGTCGACGAGCGTCGGCTTCTTCGTGCGAACCGGGGCTCGCGACGAGGAGCCGGGCATCGAGGGCGTGAGCCACTTTCTCGAGCACATGGTCTTCAAGGGGCCGCCCGGCATCTCCGCCGAAGAAATCAACCGCCGCTTCGATCGGATCGGTGCCGCGGCCAACGCCTTCACGAGCGAGGAAGACACCGTCTACCACGCCTGCGTGCTCCCCCGATACCAGGCCTCCGCAGTCGAACTGCTCGCGGCGCTGATGCGGCCGGAGCTGCGAGCCGACGACTTCGAGACCGAGAAGAAGGTGATCCTCGAAGAGATCCGGATGTACGACGATCAGCCTCCCTTCGGGGCCGACGATCGCTGCCGGGCTGCCTTTTTCGGCTCCCACCCGCTGTCCGCGAGCGTGCTGGGCACCGTGGCCTCAATCGAGCCCCTCGATGTGGAAGCGATGCGGGCCTATCACCGCCGCCGCTATGCCCCGGGCAACATCGTGCTCGCGGCGAGCGGCGCCGTCGATTTTCCCGCGCTCGTCGAGTCGGCCCGGCGGCTCTGCGGCGAGTGGGAACCGGAGCCCCCGGGCGACCGCCGCCTGCCGCCACCACCACGGGCAGCAGCCATGCCCGGGGTGGAGTGGATCGTGCGGCCGGCCGCCGCGCTCGAATACGCCGTCAGCCTCACGGCGGCGCCGGGCGAGACCGACCCCGACCGCTGGGCGGCTGGACTGCTGGCGGTGGTGCTCGGCGACGGCTCGGGCAGCCGGCTCTATTGGTCGCTCGTCGATCCCGGCCATGCCGAGCAGGCCACGCTTGGCCACCAGGAGTTTCTCGATGCTGGCGTGTTCGTGACCCAGCTCTCCTGCGAACCCGATGACACGGCCGAACTCCTCGATCGGATTCGCGACATCTACGCCGCGGCGGGCCGCGACGGCATCCCGCCGGCCGAATTCGAGCAGGCGCGAAACAAGGTGGCCGGTCGCGTGGTGCTCGCAGGCGAACGGCCGCGGCGCCGGCTGTTCGAGGTCGGGCTCGAGTGGTCGCACCTCCGCAGATTCCGGTCCGTGACCGAAACGCTCGCCACGGTCGAAGCGGTCTCGCTCGACGACCTGCACCGGGTGCTGGCCGCCTGGCCACTCGACGCCGCCGCGGCGATGGTGCTGGCCGGGCCGGCCGAGCAGCCCAGCGAAGCCACGGCCGCGGCTTCCGCGCGGCAGCGGAGCGAGGCATAATTCCCGCAGATCCCGTGCCCTGAGGCTCCGCCCATGACGCCCCTGTTCGCCGACGCCAGCCGCTGGCTGATTCCGCTTCCGCCGATCTGGCTCCTGGGCATGGCCGCGCTGGGAACGGTGCTCGTGGCAGTGGCGGCCTGGTGGGGCCTGCGGCTGGTGGCGCCGCGAACGGCGGCCGAGGCCCGGGCCTCGCTCCGCGACGGCTTTCTCGGCCCGCTCGCCTGGCTCCTCGTCGCTTTCGCGGCGATCGCACTGGCCTTCACGCCCCTGATCGGCCTGCCGCTGCCGCCCGACTTCAGCTTCTCCGACTCGTCTGCGCTGGCCCAGTTTGGCCGGTCGCTTGCCCGGATGACTTCGGCCAACGACTTCCGCGAAACCGCGGCGGTCGCGGCCGGGGCCCAGCTCCAGCCGATCCCGCTGCCGATCCGGCCCCAGGAACTCGCCCGGATCGAGTTTGAGAGCGATCAGCCGCTCGTGCTAAGGACCCAACAGCCCGTCGAGGGCTTCGCCCTCGAAAAGAGCCCCGACGTGGTGCTCGAGGCGGGAGAGCCCTGGGTGTGGCAGCGGGCCGAGGGAGCGACCAACCCGTTCCTCGGCACGACCGCCCAGCTCGAGGCGACAAGCGAGGCATCCACCCCGGCCACCCTCGCGATTCGCTGGGAGCTTGTGCCCGAGCATCCGCAGGCCGCGATCCTTCCCTGGGCCTTCGCCGTCCTCACCGGCCTCCTCGCCGGCTACTCCCTGTTTCGCCTGGGTTGCGGTCGGGTGGCGGCGATCGCGGCGGCCACCACGAAAGAGGCGATCGGCCAGCCGCTGTTTGCGGTGGTGATCGTCGCCGGGATCGTGCTCGTGATGGCCTTCCTCGTGATCCCCTACAACACGTTCGGCGAAGACGTGAAGATGTACAAGGACAGCGGCCTGACGCTGATCAAGGTGCTGGCCCTGCTGATGGTCGTCTGGACGGCCGGCGTGGCCGTCTCCGAAGAGATCGAGGGGCGGACGGCGTTGACGGTGCTCTCGAAGCCGCTCACCCGCTGGCAGTTCGTGCTCGGCAAGTTCGCCGGGCTCGTGCTCGTGGCCCTGCTCGTGTTCCTGATCCTCGGCGGGGTGCTGCTCGCCGCCACCAACCTCAAGGTGGTCTACGACGCCCGCGAGTCGGCGAAGGTGCCGCCGCTCTGGTGGGAGTGCGCCGACGAGATGATCACGGTGGTGCCCGGGCTCGCCCTGGCCTTCCTCGAGACGGTCGTGATGGCGGCGATCGCCCTGGCCGCCTCCACCAGGCTGGGCACGGTCGCCAACCTGATCCTCTGCTTTGCGGTCTACGCGCTCGGCCATCTCGTTCCCCTGATCGTGCAATCGAGCGTGGGGAAATTTGCGATCGTGCGATTCACCGGCCGGCTGTTCGCCACGATCCTGCCAGTGCTCGACCACTTCACCGTCGAGGCGGCCGTCGTGGGAGGCGTGCCCGTGCCCTGGGACTACCTCGGCTGGGCGGCCCTCTACGCGGCGCTCTATTCGGCCGTCGCAATCCTCGTGGCCCTCGTGCTCTTTCAGCACCGCGACCTCGCCTGACCGCCGGGGCCGACCGGCCGCCTACCGCTCGAGGCCACTGCGGACCGGACGAAACCAGCGGCCCAGCGGCGTAGAGAGCAGCGCCGGCAGCACCACGAGGTCGCCCACGATCGCGATCCCGACCAACAGCGAGAGCATCCAGGCGAACCGGCGGGTGGGGGCGAAGGGGCTCGCGGCGAAGGCGAGGATGCCCAGGCCGCAGACGAGTCCGCTTTGCAGCAGCGCGGCGGAGGAGTGGCGAAACGCCGACTGCACCGCAGCATGCCGGCCGGCGGGCCGGGCCCCGCCCCCCTGCACCGCCGCCAGCCCATGGCGAAAGAACGTGAGGAAGTGGAAGGTGCCGTCCACGGCCATGCCCAGGGCCACCGACGCGGTCATCACGCTGCCGATGTCGAGGGCGGCCCGAGCCCAGCCGAGCAGGCCGAAGAGCACCACCATGGGAAACACGTTGGGCACCATCCCGACGAGGCCGGCCCCCACGCCCCGCTCCACGAGGATCATCACGAGCGAGATCACGCCGCAGGCGGAGAGAAAACTGGCGAACAGGTCACGCAACAGCGTCTTCTGAATCGCATTGATCAGCGGCATCGCGCCGGTGTAGTCGGCCGAGACGCCCCGTTCGCCGCCGCCATGCCGGGCCACCACCGGCTCCACCACCCGGCGGACCTCCGCCAAAAAGTCGCCGTAATCGAGCCCGGCCAGGGCCGACGTGCGGGCCGTCACCCGCCAGAGCTGCTCGCCCTCCGCCTGGTCGCGGATCAGCCGCATGTCGGAGAGCTGGGCGAGGCTCGATTCCAGCCGGCGGGCGATGATCGCCTTGCGGGCCGCAGCCCGCAGGCCTCCCGTCTCCGGCAGGTCGGGCACGAACACCGCCGCCGACATCACGCTGGAAACCTCCGCCAGGTCGGCCAGCGCCGCCGCCACCGCCCGCACCGTGTCGAGCCGCTCGGCCGGCCGTACCGTGTCGTCGGTGAACCGCACCGCCACCTCGACCGGCACGAGCGGGCCAATCTGCTTCTCGAGCCAGGCGTAATCGCGGATCACGCGGCTCTCGGGCGTGAAGAGCGTCTGGATCCCGACCGAGGTGCGGATCCCGGGAATCCCCGAGGCTGCGACGACCAGCGCCGCGATCGCCGCCACCGTGATCCAGCCCGACCGCCGGGTCACAAGCGTCGCCCACGGCACCGAGACGCCAGCCTCGTGGTGGCCGTCGACCCGGTTGCGAATCGGCCAACGGGCGAAGATTCCCGGCAGCACGAGAAAAAGCACCACCAGCGTGCCGAGCACGCCCACGGCCGCGTGAAACCCGAACACCCGGATCGGCTCGAGTTCGCTGACGCCGAGCGATGCCAGCCCCAGGGCGGTCGTGCCGGCCGAGAGGCTGCAGGGCACCCAGCCCACCCGCACCGCCCGCCAGGCCGCCCCGCGTGCCGGGCCGCGGCGGTATTCCTCAACGAGATAATTCACCA
>JBJOHE010000456.1:0-9151 GCA_046047895.1 Planctomycetota bacterium
CATAGATGAGGCCGCCAGGCGGCCGGACTCAGAGAGACTCCGCGCCCACGCCGGAAAAACGCCACTCCAGGGCGGAAGGCAGGCGGGCCGGGAAAGGCCTGCCGCGGATCGGGCGAAGAGAGCACGCAGCTCACGAGCCGCTCATCAGCTCGCTCATCGTTGCGGAAGTGCCATTGGCCGGGCTATCCTTCACCGCGTGCGGATGGCACTCACGGAACATCCCACTCCGTAAACCGCATCCGCTCGAACCGGTGCAGTGCGATGGTCCTGCCGGTCGGGCCTACTCCAGCCGTTCGAGGATCAGCGATGGGCAGGTCACGGGTTCGGGCCCGATCGTGATCGCACCCGCCACGAGGTCGATCGCCGCGGGCACGGCGGCCGCGTGCGGCGGATTGAAGTGGAGCTCGGCGATCACGTCGCCGGCCGACACCGAATCGCCCGGGGTCTTCCGCAGCACGATCCCCGCAGCCGGATCGACCGCGTCTTCGGCCGTCGCCCGACCCGCTCCCAGGAGCATCGAGGCCTGGCCCACCGACCAGGCCTTCAGGCGACTGATGAAGCCCGACGTTTCGGCGCGCACGGTCTCCAGCCGGGTGGCCCGAGGCAGCACCCCCAGCGGGTCGTCGCAGACTCGCGGGTCGCCCCCCTGGGCGGCCACCACCCGGCGAAATCGTTCGAGCGCCGAGCCGTCGGCGATCGCTTCGCGACAGCGGTCGAGCGCGGCCGGCCGGCTCGCCGCCACGCCCCCGAGCAGCAGCATCTCGGCGGCCAGTTCGAGCGACAATTCCAAAAGGTCGACCGGGCCTTCTCCCCGGAGACACTCCACCGACTCCCTGACCTCGAGCGCGTTGCCGACCATCCGCCCGAGCGGCGCATCCATGCTCGTGATCAGGGCCCGCACCGGCTTGCCCATCTCCTGGCCGATCCTCGTCATGCTCTCGGCCAGGGCCCGGGCGTCTTCCAGTCGGGCCATGAAGGCGCCGTCGCCCCACTTCACGTCGAGCACGAGGGCGTCGATGCCCTCGGCGAGCTTCTTCGAGAGGATCGAGGCTGTGATCAAGGGAATGCTCTCGACGGTGGCCGTCGCGTCGCGGAGGGCGTAGAGCACCCGGTCGGCCGGAGCGATCTCCGCCGTCTGGCCGATCAGGACGAGGCCGCAGTCGCGGGCGATCCGTCGGTAGGCGGCCAGGTCGAGGTCGATGCGGAAGCCGGGAATGCTCTCGAGCTTGTCGAGCGTGCCACCGGTGTGCCCGAGCCCGCGGCCCGACACCATCGGTACGGTCACCCCACAGGCGGCGGCGACCGGCGCCAGGATCAGGCTCGTCTTGTCGCCCACGCCGCCGGTGGAATGCTTGTCAACCTTGGGGCCGGGGATGTCGGAGAGGTCGAGCACCGTGCCCGTGTGCAGCATCGCGTCCACGAGCGCGGCCGTCTCGGCGGCGGTCATCCCCCGCCAGACGATCGCCATCGCCAGGGCCGCCCACTGGTAGGTGGGAATGATGCCGTCGGTCAGGCCTTCGATGAGAAACTGAATCTCGGCGGCGGACAGCTCACCTGCGTCCCGCTTCCGGCGGATCAAATCGACGGCCCGCATCGGCATCCCCCGTTCCGCTTCGGTCGGCCGCCGGCCGGCTCCCCGTCCATTCATTCCGCCGGCATGGTGCCGAACTGCCGATCGCCGGCATCGCCGAGACCGGGCACGATGTAGCCGACGTCGTTGAGCCCCTCGTCGAGCGCGGCGACGTGGACGACAACCTCGGGAACCTCCGCCCGCAGGGCTTCGATTCCCTGGGGTGAGGCGATCAGCCCCACAAATACCAGCCGGGGAATCCCGACCGCCTTGAGAATCTGGCAGGTCCGCACGGCCGACCCGCCTGTCGCGAGCATCGGATCGACGACGATCGCCAGGGAGGCATCGAGCCGGGGGGGCAGCTTGTTGTAATACTCCCGCGGCTCGAGCGTGGCCTCGTCGCGGTAGAGGCCGATGTGCCAGACCTGGGCGTCGGGAATGAGCTCCAGGAGCCCGTCGGCCATGCCGAGGCCGGCGCGGAGGATCGGCACGATCGCGATCGTGTCGACGAGCCGCCTGCCCGCCGCCTCGGCCAGGGGTGTCGGCACCCGCACCTCGCGGGTTGGCAGGGCCGCGGTGGCCTCCACGGCCACGAGCCTCGTCAGCTGCCTTACAACGCGGCGGAATTCCGAAGGCTTCGTGGCCGGATCCCGGAGGGTGCAGACATGGTGGGCGACGAGCGGGTGTCGGGAAACCTGCACATCAGCCATGACGCTCAAACCTCCCGCCAGGATCCAGCCGGAATCGCTCCGCCGGCCAAGCATACACCCTGCACCGCCGCGGGGCGGCTGCCGCAGCCGGCCGTCGCCGGCCCGTATGATGTCGACCATCCCACCAGACGGAGCGCATGCCCATGTCGGATAGCCCCCAACCCTCTTCGCTCCTCGCCGAGGCCCGCCGGGTTGCGGCCCATGCCTACTCACCCTACTCGGGCTGGCGGGTCGGAGCGGCGGCGGCCTTTGCCGAGGCGCCGGGGCCGCACGCCGGAGCCAACGTCGAAAATGGCTCCTATGGCCTGACGATCTGCGGCGAGCGGGCGGCGATCTTCGCCGGCATCGCCGCGGGTGGCCGACGGCTCACGCGGGTCGCGCTCACCTGCCGCGATCGAGACGGCTCACTCGTGGCGAAGATCGCGCCCTGCGGCGGCTGCCTCCAGGTGATCGCCGAATTCGGCTCGCCCGACACGGAGATCGAGATCGACGGCCGGGGGACATTCCGGCTGGCCGACTTCCTGCCGCTGCCCTTCGGCGCCGAGTCTCTCAAGGGCTGAGCCGCAACCGGAAGGCGATGCCGCCCCCGAGCCGGTGATTCACCGACCGAGAACATGCAATCGAGGTCACTCCGCCCGGGTTCGCTGCCGCTCGTACTTGAGCCCGGGGATGAAGAAGCAGGCGCCGCTCACGAGGCCGAAGATCACGTGCTGGTAGGCCGGCATCATGCACATCACCAGCGATGTGGCGAACAGCGCGGCGGCCTGGACATAGAAAATGCCGGAGAGAATACCCGCCTTTGCGAAGAAGACGATCCCCGCAAACAGCGCGAGCACCGGCGAGAGCGTGAGCACGGGCAGCCCGAGAAACTGCTCGACCCAGAAGAGCAGGCTGCTGGCGATCACGCTGCCCCCCCAGACGTGAGCGATCTGCCGCTCGACAGCCGTCACCGGCCCGGTGCGATGGCGGAGGGCCCAGAAGATCGGAGCCCAAACAGCCAGGCCGCCTGCCCAGAGAAGGATGTAGGGCCAGCGGCTCTCGACTCCCCGCCAGGCCAAGACGTCGGTCACCACGCACAGCGCCAGGATGACCACGGCATGCCCCATCCAGAGCAGGCCCCAATTCTCGAGCACGACGGCGTGGTGGGTCTCGCGAAACAGCCGGGAGTAGACGTCGAACAACCCGCCGCGGCGGGCCATCACAGGCTCGCCGGCGAGGTAGGCCCGCAGGTCGGCGGCCAGGCTCGCCGCCGACGCGTAGCGGAGATCAGCCGGCTTCTGCAGGCTTTTGAGCGCGATCAATTCGAGGTCGCGATCCACGCCCGCGAGCAGCGAACGCGGCAACGGCGGATCGCTCTCGAGCACGGCCAAGAGCGTGTCCATCGGGTTCGATGCCTGAAACGGCGGCCGCCCGGTCAGCGTCTGATAGAGGATCGCGCCCAAGCTCCAGACATCGCTCGCCGGCCCGACGTCGCCGCGGCTGCCGGCGGCCTGCTCGGGCGACATGTAGCAGGGGGTGCCGAGGATGACGCCGGTGTGGGTGACGGTCTGATCCTGCTCGATTCGCTTGGCGAGGCCGAAGTCGGAGACGTGCGGCACCCCCGCCTCGTCGATCAGGATGTTCGAGGGCTTGAGGTCGCGATGGAGCACGCCCCGGGCATGCGCCGCATCGACGGCCGCCGCCACTCGCGCCAGGATCTCGGCCGCCTCCCGCGGCGGCAGCGGACCGGCAGCCAGCCGCTTCGCCAGGGTCGTCCCCTCGATCAGCCGCATGCTGTAGAAGGGGAGTCCGGCGTACTCGCCCACCTCGAAAATCGGGACGATGTTTGGATGGTCGAGCCGGGCCGCCGCTTCGGCCTCGGCCCGAAAGCGGGCCAGATCCGCCGCGGTCGCGAGCTCCCGTCGTAGGAGCGTCTTCACGGCCACGATCCGACCGAGGCTCTTCTGCCGGCCGCGGTAGACCACGCCCATCCCTCCTCGGCCGAGCTCCTCGAGGAGTTCGTAGTCGCCAAACGAGGCCGGCAGGGGCGACACACCGGGGATGAAGTCATCGCCCGACGCCGGCGGCAGGGCCGGCGGCGACGCCGGAGCGGTGGGGCAGGCCGCTTCAAACACGGTTGATTGCTCGGCAACCGCATCGGCCATCGACATCGCGGCGAACAGTTCCCGCAACTGGCAGGCGAGCCGCGGATGGGCGGCGGCCTGCCGCTCGAGCAACGCCACCGCTCCGCCTCCGACCGCTTCGGAAAGCTCGTCGAGCAGGCCAGCGAGCAGTTCCTCGTCGGCGGACGACAATGGCTCTGAGATGGCGGACTGGCTGGCTCGGCTCATGGCACTCGCGGTCGGGACGGCCTCTGGCAGCGACGACGCCACCCCAAAAAATGATAGCCCCCGGCAACTGGTCGCCCAGCCGCGGGGCCGAGGCCAGAGAGCCGCGTCAGGCGTCGCCGTCGAGGAGGCCGCGGAGCCGTCGCATCGCCCTCAAGTACCGCATCCCGGCGGCCGGCTTCGAAAGCCCCAGGGCTTCGGCGGCCTCCGCGGTGGAGAGGTGTTCGAAGTGCCGCAGGAGCACGATCTGGCGGTCGGCCTCCTCGAGTTGTTCCACCGCCGCCGCGAACCGCCGCTCCAGTTCCCGCCAGGTGGCGGCGGCCGCGGGTGTCAGCTCGCGATCGGCGAGCCGGTCGGCCAGGTCAGCCCGGGAGTCGTCCCCGCTGCCGCCACCGGACAGCGGCACCTCGCGGTCGATGCTCCGGCTGCCGGCCACCCGATGCCGGCGGTGGGCATCGATCAACCGGTCCCGGGCCATGTGCCTCAGCCAAAGCCGAAAGGGCATCGTCGGGTTTGCCAGATAGTCACCCAGCCGCCGATTCGCCTCGACGAGCACGTCCTGCACGATGTCGCTGGCATCGACCCGTCGCTGCACGACCCGGTCCATCCGCAGGTCGATCATCCGACGGATCGCAGCCCTGTGCCGCTCGAGCAGGCCGTTGACGGCGTCTCCGTCGCCCCGTCGCACGCGATCGAGGAGCACCATCGTCACGGCCGGGTCGGCAGGGTCCGATTGCTCGGGGCCAGGGACCGGATCGGCGGGCATGCAGAAGCCTGAGTGGGAAACGGAAAACCGGCCGGAAACTCGACGCCTCTTATCCTACCAACGTGTCGCGTCGTCCGGTTGAAGGGACCCTGCCGACGGCGCGGGCCGGGGGAACCTTGGCGCCGAGAAAAACCCTGCCTGCGGGCCCGGATTTTTTTGCCTCCGCTCGGGTCGTGTTCCATAATCGCGAGCGGTCAAACGGATGGGCCGCTGGTTGCCGCGGCCGAGCGCGGTGTCCTGCAAACGGATTGCCTCGTGACAGTGGTCTGCCTCCGCTCACGGTTTGTCCCCGTCCGCCAGCCGCTGCTTGGCCTGCTCGGCTTGCTCCTGGTGGTCGTTGTCGCCGGTCCGGCCTCAGCCGAGCCGTTTCTCCGCTGGCTGCCCCAGGGCTCGACGGCCGTTGCGGCGCAGCCCGACGATCTCGCGGCCCGCACCACGGCGCTCGCCCATCAGGGGCGGTGGACGGATGTGGTCAGCATCTGCGAGACGGCCGCTCGCAAGGGCACGCTCGATCCGGCGCTCGCCCGGCAGTACGACCTCGCCAAGCTCCACTGCGATATCGCCCGCCGGCATGCCGAGCCGGCCTTCCGCCAGCAGCTGACGGTGCTGTCCGAGGCCGAAGCCCGCCGCGCCTATGGCGAGGTGCTGGCCCGGATCGGCTCCCATCACGTCGAGTCTCCCGACTACGCCCGGCTCTCGGCCCGCGGCCGGCAGGCGATCGAGATCGCGCTCGACGATCCTTCATTCGCGACGAGCTACGCCTCGCAGGCGACGCCCCAGCGGCGAACCGCCTACGCCGATCAAATCGCCCAGATCGTGGCGGCCCGGCCGGTAGTCTCCCAGGCCGACGCCGAGGCGGTCGCCACCTGGGTGGCTCGCGCGGGCCACTCGATCCTGGGGATTCCGCCCGCGGTGTCGCTGATGGAGATGGCGGCGGCGGCCGTCGGCGGCCTCGACGAATACTCGGCCTTCCTCACAACCGGCCAGCTCGACGATCTCTATGCCCAGATCGAAGGCAACTTCGTCGGCCTCGGGGTGGAGCTCAAGAGCGCCTCCGACGGCCTGCTCGTGGTGCATGTGATCCCCGGCAGTCCGGCAGCCCGGGCCGGCATCCGCGCCGGTGACCATCTGATCGGCGTGGGCGGCCGCTCGATCGGCGGCCTGAGCGTGGACGAGGCGGCCCATCTGCTGCAAGGGCCGGAAGGCTCGCTCGTCACGCTGGCCGTCGCCCGCGGTGCGGGGGCGGCCCGGGCGATCACCGTCCGGCGGGAGCATGTGGAGGTGCCGAGCATCGAGGAGATCGGGTTCCTCGACGGCTCGGCCGGCGTGGCCCACGTGAAGATCAGTTCGTTTCAGAAGACGACGGCGGCCGACCTTGAAGCAGCCCTGAGGCGGCTCGACGCTTCGGGCATGCGGGCGCTGGTGATCGACCTCCGCGGCAACCCCGGCGGCCTGCTCTCGGCGGCCGTGGATGTGGCCGACCTGTTCCTCGACCGCGGGCTCGTGGTCGCCACCCGGGGTCGCAGCCCCGAGGAAGACTTCAACTACTCGGCGGGCCGGCCCGGCACCTGGCGGATGCCGCTGGTGGTGATCATCGACGGCGACTCCGCCAGCTCGAGCGAGATCCTCGCCGGGGCGATCCGCGACCATCGCCGCGGCACGATCGTCGGCTCGCGGAGCTACGGCAAGGGATCGATCCAGGGAATCTTTCCGCTCGAAGCGGCCGGAGTGGGCATGCGGCTGACGACGGCGAAGTTCTTCTCGCCCCGCGGGCTGCCCTTCAGTGGCGTGGGGGTCGATCCTGACGTGCCGGTGCAGACGGTGGCCCGACCGATCAATGGCGACGCGAACGCGGCCCTCGAATCGGCCGGTGATCCGGCCCTGTCGGCAGCCATCGAAATCGCAAGGCGGGCGGTTCCCCGGCCGGCCGCCGTCCCTGCCGGCCGATCGACCGCGGCCCGATGAGCCGACGGCGAGCCGCCGCAGCCCGCTCCATTGAAGGCGGCCCGCCGCCCGGCTAGTGTGACCGCCGGCGGGATCGGGTGCGGAGTGTGTCCGCTCCCGCCCGACCAGCCCCAGGAATAAGGACCATCCATGACCGCTTCCCGCGCCAGCGCGATTGCCGCCATCAATTCGTATCGGTCCGCCGGCCAGGCCTGGAACTTCCACGAGACGCCCACGAGCCAGATCTTCGGGGCGAACGTCTTCAGCCAGGCGGTGATGAAGGAGCGGCTGCCAAAGAGCGTCTACAAGGCGCTCCAGGCGACGATCAAGCAGGGCAAGCCGATCGACCCCTCGATCGCCGACGCTGTGGCGCTGGCGATGAAGGACTGGGCGATCGAGAAGGGGGCCACCCATTACGCCCACGTCTTCTTCCCGCTCACCGGCCTCACGGCCGAGAAGCACGACAGCTTCCTCACGCCCACCGGTGACGGCACCGCGATCGCGGAGTTTTCCGGCAAGGAGCTGATCCAGGGCGAACCCGACGCCTCGAGTTTTCCCTCCGGCGGCCTTCGGGCCACCTTCGAGGCCCGCGGCTACACCGCCTGGGATCCGACGAGCCCCACCTATGTGCTCGACAATCCCAACGGCACCACCCTCTGCATTCCGACCGCCTTCTGCTCCTGGACGGGCGAGGCGCTCGACAAGAAGACGCCGCTGCTGCGGAGCATGCAGGCCCTCGACAAGCAGGCCCGCCGCGTGCTCGCGCTCTTCGGTCACGACGATGTCGGCCAGGTGTCGGCCTCGGCCGGACCGGAACAGGAATACTTCCTGATCGATCGCAACTTCTTCTTCAACCGCCCCGACCTGATGATGACCGGCCGGACGCTGTTCGGGGCGCGGCCGCCGAAGGGCCAGGAGTTTGAGGATCAGTATTTCGGCGCGATTCCCGAGCGGGTGCTGGCCTGCATGCTCGAAGGCGAGCGGGAGCTTTACAAGCTCGGCGTGCCGGTCAAGACCAGGCACAACGAAGTGGCCCCGAGCCAGTACGAGATCGCACCGGTCTACGAGAACGCCAACATCGCGACCGACCATCAGCAGATGATCATGCTGACGCTCACCCGCGTGGCCCAGAAGTACGGCATGTCGTGCCTGCTCCACGAGAAGCCCTTCGCCGGCATCAACGGCTCGGGCAAGCACGTCAACTGGTCGATGGGCTGCCGCCTCGGCAACCTCCTCGAGCCGGGGGAGACGCCCCACGAAAACATGCAGTTTCTCGTGTTCTGCGCCGCGGTGATCCGGGCCGTCCATCTGCATGCCGACCTGCTCCGAGCCGTCGTCGCCTCCAGTGGCAACGACCACCGGCTGGGTGCCAACGAGGCGCCCCCGGCGATCATTTCGATCTTCCTCGGCGAACAGCTGACCGACGTCTTCGCCCAGATCGAGAAGGGCAACCTCACCGGCAGCAAGGCCTCTGGCACGCTCACCGTCGGCGTGGACACCCTGCCGCCGCTGCCGATGCACGCCGGCGACCGCAACCGCACGAGCCCCTTCGCCTTCACCGGAAACAAGTTCGAATTCCGCGCGGTGGGCTCGAGCCAATCGATCGCCGGGCCGCTCGTGGCCTTGAACACGATCGTGGCCGAAAGCCTCGACTTCATCGCCACAGAACTGGAAAAGGCGACCGGTGGCGATCCCGCCCAACTGCCGGCGGCCGTCGACGCGCTCCTCCAGCAGCTGATCGCCGCCCACAAGGCGGTCGTGTTCAACGGCAACGGCTACTCCCAGGAGTGGCAGGAGGAGGCCGCCCGGCGGGGACTGCCAAATCTGAAGGCCA
>JBJOHE010000457.1:0-25195 GCA_046047895.1 Planctomycetota bacterium
GCAGCCCCAGCCCGACCTGGCGGAGGTTGTTGCCGCAGGAGGTGCGGCGGGCGCTCTCGCGGGCTCTCTGCACAGCCGGCAACAAGAGCCCGATCAGCGTGGCGATGATCGCGATCACCACGAGCAGTTCGACGAGCGTGAACGCAGTCTCGCGCCGCGAGCGAATAGGCGTTTTCATGGCGTCTCCCCCGGAACTCAAGTTCATGATACCCGCACGAGGCTCACTTCGTCGTCAGATCAATCTCAAAGCGATTCCGGCCCGGCTGCACCTCGAAGGCCAACCCCGACGACTCGGGATTGGAATACCGGGCCGGGATCGGCGACCGGGGCCAGCCCTTGACGGGGCCGTCGCGGTCGAAGTCGGGCGGGCCGGTTGGCGTCTGCGAGGCCGGCGTCACCGCAACCTTGTGGGGCCCCACGACAGCACCGTCGGCGTCGCCGAAGGTGCCGAGCCTGAAACTGCCGTCGGCTTCGATCCAGCCCGAGCCGCTGCGGCCTGCGGCGGGCCAGAAGGTCACCCGCCCCGTGGAGAGCGGCTTGCCGTCGAGGGTCACCACGCCCTCCACCCGGGCCAGCCGGGGCCCGGAGCCACCGCAGCCGGCCGCGACGAGGAGCACGAGGCCAGTGGCGACGGCAGTCATCGAACGGCGGAGCGAGAAGGGACGAATGGTCGACACGGATTTTCGAGCCTCACTGCCCGCCCTGGTTCACTTCGCCCGAGGCCCGGCTGGCGAGCGGCCGGTAGACGTTCACCAGATCGATCGTCTCGGCGAGGAACCGGGCCGAGGCGTCGCACATCAGGGCATGGGTGCCACCGGGATGGTTGCTGCCGAGGCTGACGTTCGTCACGTTGGCGATCGGCGTCCAGGCCTTGTCGGCCGGCGTGGCGGTGAACGTCTTGGAGTTGATCGGGTGGTAGATGTTCTTGGCGTTGTGCACCCAGCCGTAGCCGGCGCCGGGATCGGTCGCGTTGCCCCAGGAGACGGCTCCCACGATCCAGGGAAACTGCGGCCCCACGAGCCAGGAGCATTCGCCGTACATCATCGTGTGGGAGGTGCCGTCGGTGATGTCGCCGAGCTTGATGTCACTCCTGGGGAAGATCGCGCCATTGGTGGCCACGCCGCCTGACGAGCCCGAGGGGCTGCCGTCGAGGTCACAGGCCTGTTGGAAGTAGGTGGAGCTGGCCCCGGAGAACGTGCCCGGACAGCCGCCAGCTCCGGCGATCGCCGGATCGGCCGGCCCGGGCCTGGCGCCCAGGATGCCGACGTAATGGCTGCGGAGCGTCGTCTGGGCGTCGGGGGCCGATCCCTGGAAGTTCGTCCATTCGCTCTCCCCCTGGCTCGGGCAGCGGAAGATGTCGACGGGCGTGAGCATCGCCGTCTTGTTCGAGGCATGCCGCCAGTGCTGGGTCTGGTTCACGAGGTCCAGCACCATCTGGTTTTCCATGAAGGGCAGCAGTCTCGCCTGGCTGCTCAGGCAGGTCGGGAGCGTCACATGGGGCACGACCCGCCGCCGGGCATCGTGATAATTGTGGGCGGCGAGCCCGAGCTGGCGGAGCTTGTTGAGGCAGCTCGACCGCCGGGCGCTTTCCCGGGCGCTCTGCACCGCCGGCAGGAGCAAGCCGATCAGCGTGGCGATGATCGCGATCACCACGAGCAGCTCGACGAGGGTGAAACCATGACGCGGCAGGCGGTGGTGACGGAGCATGGGCGAGGTTCCTGACGCTGGGGGCTGGCTGGTCGTTGTCGGTTCGGGGGCATACTGCCGGCTCGGCGACCGCGGTGACACCCGCACCCCACATCTCAACAATACGGCCCCGTTTCGGGTGTTGAAATGACAAGTTCTTGTCAGCGGCTGCTTCTTCTGGCCGACGTGCGTCCGGCTTGTGGGGCTTTGCGGCGGCTGGCAGACTCACATCTGTGGTGGCTCTTCGGCAGCAAGCTGCGGCGGGGATCGAGGTGACGCGGTCAGCCGCGGTGCCGGGTTCGCGGCATGGGCTGCTTGCGGCCGTGTATCTGGC
The DNA here is from genome assembly GCA_046047895.1 of Planctomycetota bacterium. Lineage (GTDB taxonomy): Bacteria > Planctomycetota > Planctomycetia > Pirellulales > UBA1268 > QWPN01. Next base: position 2,021 of record JBJOHE010000457.1, read on the forward strand.
CGTGGCTGTTGCGTCGGCGTCGGCCGCGGAGCCGCTGCCATCGGTGCGGCTCCGCAACTGGGATGTCGATGCGGGGCTGCCGAGCCCGCGGGTGTTCGCCGTGGCCCACACCCCCGACGGCTATGTCTGGGTCGGAAGCTACGCCGGTCTCTGCCGCTTCGATGGACTCGCCTTTACGGTCTTCACCCCGCAGGAAGCCTTGGCGATCGGTGACGCTCCCGTGACGGCCTTGGCCCTCGACCCGGAGGGCGTGCTTTGGGGCGGCACCGAGCAGGGCTACCTCTTCACGCTGCGGGCCGACGGATTTGAGTCGGTGGCCGTGCCGGAGGCGGCAGGCATGCTGATCGCGGCGATTCGGTTTCATGCCGACGGCACGATCTGGCTGGCCACCCGCGGGGGCGTGCTGGCCGTGCATCCCGACCACACGCAGGTGTTTGGCCGGGCCGAGGGGCTGGCGAGCGCTGATGTGCGGAATGTCGTGCTTGATCGAGACGGCTTTCCCTGGGCCCTGGCCGGCGGCCGCGTCCACCGCTTCGCCGAAGGCCGCTGGAACCGGGCAGCACCCCAAGCCGCCCCGCAGACCGACATCACCGCGATCGCCGCATCGGGCGAAGGGGGCGTCTGGTGTGCCGAGCGAGCGGCGCGGCTACCGCAGGGGCGGGTGAGCAGGGTGTTTCGCATCACGGCCGACGAGGTGAGCGTGCCGCCGGAAACCGGTCCCTGGCCGATCAATCCAGACCGGAGTCGGATCGACATGCTGGGCGAGGATGCCCAGGGACGGCTCTGGTGTGGCACCCGCGGCGGCGGCATGCACTGCCGCGAGCCCGATGGCCGCTGGTGGACCGTCGGCAAGGAGACATCGCTCGCCCGAGCCGACGGGATCTCCTTCTCGACGGACGAACAGGGAAGCGTGTGGATCGGCACCCGCTCCAACGGCATCTATCAGGCCGATCTCGTGCCGGTGCGGCCGGTGCCACTGCCAGCGAGCCTCCAGGATCACGTGGTCACCACCGTCGCGGCAGGGAGCGACGGCAGCCTCTGGGCGGGCACCGACGGTGGCGGTGCGGTCTGCTGGCAGGACGACCGCGTGCGGGTGTTCGCTGAAGATGACGGCCTGCCGTCGCGTTGGGTCACGGCGCTGGCGATGTCACCGTCGGGCCGCTTGTATGCGGCCACGATGCGCGGCCTGGCCACCCTTGAAGGAGACCGGTTCGTCAGCCTGCCGGTATGGGACGGTGCCGCGCCGGGCGTATGCGATTGCCTGCTGCCCGAGGGGGACGATGCGGTGTGGGTGGGCACCCGTGAATCGGTCGTGCGGGTCGATGCCGCCGGCCCGGTGGAGGTGCGACAAAGCGACGGCGAGTCGCTGCCGACGCTGTGCCTGGCCCGCGACAACGCAGGGGGGCTCCTGGCCCTCGGCCGCGACGGGGCGATCTACGAATACGTTGCCGCGGCCGCCGGTCCGGAGGATGCCACGGCCGCCACTGCCGCGTTTGAGGAACTCGCGGTGGAGGCGGCCGAGCCCTTTGGAGGCGGGCGGGTGATCGCCGCCGACGGTGTGGGCGGGGTGTGGGTCGGCAGCTATGGATCGGGGCTCGCCCGGATCGCCGACGGCCGGCTCCGGCGGTGGTCGCAGCAGGCCGATGGTCTGCCCAGCAGCCATGTGCTCTCACTCGTGCCGGCCGCCGGAGCGATCTGGGTGGCGGCGGAAAACGGGATCTACGGCTGCCCGGTGGAGGGCTTTGCCCGCAGTAGCCCGGGGGAGCGGGTGGCGGTGTGGCGGATCACGCAGGCCGAGGGCCTGCCGGAGAAGGTCTGCACCGCGGCCGGGCAGCCGGCGGCCTGCCTCGGACCAGATGGCCGAGTCTGGATGGGCAACGGCCGCTCGCTCGTCGGGTTCTTGCCCCGCGATGCCATGACACCCCTGGAAGTGTTTCCGCCTCGGGTCGAGCGGGTGCTGGCCGACGGCGTGGCGGTGCCGTTTTCGTCCACAGCGGCCCCCGGGATTCCGGTGGGCGCTCGGCGGCTCGAAGTGCGGGTCACGTCGCCCAACACCGTCGCTCCGCAGCGGCTCGTCTTTCGGCATCGGCTGATGGGCTTCGATGACGACTGGGTGTCGCTCGAGGACCGGCGGGTGATCGCCTACACCGGCATCCCTCCGGGGACATACCGGCTTCTCGTGGAGGTGCGGGGGCCGAATGGCGACTGGCAGGGGATGCCCGACGCCCTCACCGTCAGGATTCCTCCACGGTTTTGGCAGCGGCGAGATGTGCGGGCCGCCGCGATCGGCGGGCTTGCCTGCCTCGTGGCGGCGGCCGGCTGGGCCGCGGAACGCCGGCGGTCCAAGCGGCGGCTCGAACGACTCCGGATCGAGCAGGCCCGCGACCAGGAGCGGCAGCGGATCGCCCGCGACATCCACGACGACATCGGCAGCGGCTTGACCGAGATCGTGATGCTCAGCCACCTGGCCGGCCGGGAGCCGGGGGAGGGCGACACGCCCGTCGTGCTTGGGCAGATCGAAGACCGCGCCCGGCGGCTCACCCGCTCGATGGATGAGGTGGTCTGGGCGATCAACCCGAAGAACGATTCGCTCGAGGGCTTCATCACCTACTTCCACCGCTGGGCCCAGGCCTTCCTCAGCAACGCCGGCATCCGGGTTCGGTGGGATCTGCCGCTCGACTCCGCGGAGGCGCCGCTCTCGGCGGAGGTGCGACACGAGCTGCTCCTCGCCTGCAAGGAGGCGGTGACCAATGTGGTCAAGCATTCCGAGGCCGAGGAGGTGCGAATCCGCTGCCGGCCCGAGGCGGGCGGGCTCGAGATCGTGGTCGCCGATGACGGCCGCGGCTTCACCACGGGCGAGTCGGACCGCGGTCACGGCCTGGAGAATCTTCAGGCCCGGCTGGCGGCGGTCGGGGGGCGGTGTGAGATCAGTTCGGCCGCGGGCCGGGGGACGCAGGTGCGGTTCACAGTGGCCGCGGCTGACACGATCGAAGGGACTGCACGGCAGGAATGGAAAACATGACGGTGAAGCGTACCGACTCGGGCGATGATTTGCGGATTGCGATCGTGGACGACGATCCCGGCGTGCGGCGATCGCTGGAACGGGCGATCGGGCGGTTTGCAGGCTGCCGGTGCGTCGCGGCCTATGCCTCCGGCGAAGAGGCCCTGCGGGGGCTGCCGGAAGTCGCCGCCCAGATCGTGCTGATGGACATCAACATGCCGGGGATCGACGGGATCGAGTGCGTGCGTCGGCTCAAGGCCGCCGACGACGAACAGATGGAGTTCATCATGCTCACGGTCTACGAAGACACCGAGAGCATCTTTCAAGCGCTCTCCGCGGGGGCGAGCGGTTACCTGCTCAAGCGGGCCGCCCCGACCGAGCTGGAGGCCGCGATCCGGCTGGTGCAGGCCGGAGGCTCGCCGATGACCAGCCACATCGCGCGGAAGGTGGCCCAGTCGTTTCGGCAGTCCCCTGCCCCGCCGTCTGCCGCCAGGCCGGCCGATCCGAACGCTGCCGACGAGGAGCTGACGCCGCGGCAGCGGGAGATCCTCGAGCACCTCGCCAGCGGCATGCTCTACAAGGAGATCGCCACGGCCCTCGGCGTGAGCTACGACACGGTCAACAACCACATCCGGCAGATCTACCGGAAGCTCCACATCCGCTCCCGGTCGCAGGCCGTGGCGAAGTTTTACGCCAGCCGCGGTGGTCGCTGACCGCCGCGGGCCTCAGCGGCCCGCGGCGACCGCGGATCAGCGGCAGCCGATCCGGGCGGCGAGTTCCTCGAACTGCCGCAGGTGGCGGGCGTGCGAGGTGTGCATGTGCTCGCCCTGCGAGATCAGCCGGAGCCGGTCATCGCGGTCGAGCCCGTGGCCGCGGAGAATCCGCTCGAAGGGCTGGCGGGCCTGGGCGTAGACGACCAGGAGCTTGTGCTCATCGAGCTGGACCTCGAGCGACTGCTCGGGATGGAGCACGGCGATGCCGGTGCAGCCGTCGTTGAGCAGCAGATCCTCATACTCCCAGAGGAGGCTTTCGAGCACGCACCGCTCGATGCCCTCCCGGGTGTATTCCCGCAGGCCCACGGCCTCCTCATGGGAGGATTCGAGCACCACGTCGAGGTCGTCGCCGAGCGGCTCGAGCAGCTCCAGGAAGGTCTCGAACAGGTGTTCGGCCGAGACGGCCGCCACAAGGGCGGGCATCTTCGCCCCCGACTGCGGGTCGGTGTAGGCGTCGTGGCGGTAGCCCGCCCGGGGAACGATGTCGAGCTGCCAGCCGGGCCGGACGGCCTCGGTGAGGGTGAAGCGGCCGTAGCGGCTCCGGGCCATGTGGGCTTCGAGGGCCGCCTGATCGGGGCTGGCCGGGCTCTCCGCCGGAACCGAAAGGGCCTTGAGGGCGGGCAGCGAGGGCCGCGGGGCGGCGGATTCGTCGAGGAAACGCATCGAGATGGCTCTGGCAGCGGGGATGGGGGACGGGTGCGATCCGGCCGACGACTGCCGGGCGGATCGCCTGAACAGCACAAACCTAGGACACGGTTTCGCGCCGTGCGTCGCCGGCAAAAGGCCCCGAAAACCGCGGCGATCACCGCCCGCGGCCGGGCGATCGTTGTCGGGCAGCCCCTCCGACCCCCATAATCCGTGGCTTTCCCCGGATCGGAGCATCGGAGGGTCATGGAGGCCATGGAAGGAAAGATCGTCGCCACCGGAATCACATTCGACGACGTGCTGCTCGTGCCCCGGCGGTCGGCCGTGGTGCCCGCCGAGACCGATGTCGCCACCCGGCTGACCCGCGGGATCACCCTCAACATCCCGATCGTCAGTTCGCCGATGGACACGGTGACCGAGAGCGAGATGGCGATCGCCCTGGCCCAGGAAGGCGGCCTGGGGGTGATCCACAAGAACCTCTCGATCGAGCGGCAGGCCGAGGAGGTGGACAAGGTCAAGCGGAGCGCCAACGGGATCATCTCCGACCCCGTCACGCTCCCCCCGAACGCCACCGTCGCCCGGGCCCGCGAGCTGATGGATCAGCACAACATCTCGGGCGTGCCGATCACCGAGGAGGGCCGCCGGCTCGTCGGGATCATCACCCGCCGCGACCTGCGGTTCCTCGACAGCGGCGAGACACCGATCGCCGACATCATGACCAAGTCGGGGCTGGTGACGGCCACCGGCGCGGTCTCGCTCGACGAGGCCGAGAAGATCCTGATGGCCAACAAGGTCGAGAAGCTCCTGCTCGTCGATCCGGCCGGGTGCCTCACCGGGCTGATCACGATCAAAGACATCGACATGATGAAGCGGTTTCCGATGGCCTGCAAAGACGGCCAAGGCCGGCTGCGGGTGGGAGCCGCGATTGGCGTCTTCGACGAGGAGCGGGCCGCCGCCCTGATCGCCAAGGGGGTGGACATGCTCGTGGTCGACAGCGCCCACGGCCATTCGGAGAACGTGATCGAGACCGTCGCGGCAATCAAGAAACGCTGGGAAATCCAGGTGGTTGCGGGAAACGTGGCAACCCGGGACGGCTGTCGGGATTTGATCGCGGCCGGCGCGGATGGGATCAAAGTTGGGATCGGTCCCGGGTCGATCTGTACGACGCGGGTCATCTCCGGTGTCGGCGTCCCCCAGATCACGGCGGTCTGGGAGGCCGCACAGGAGGCGGCCGGTGCCGGCGTTCCCGTGATCGCCGACGGTGGGATTCGCTATTCCGGAGACATCACCAAGGCGATCGCCGCCGGGGCCCATGCCGTGATGATCGGCGGACTCCTGGCGGGCGTGGCGGAGAGCCCGGGGCAGACCGTCCTCTACCAGGGGCGGACGTTCAAGGCCTACCGCGGGATGGGATCGCTGGGGGCGATGGTCAAGGGATCGAGCGAACGCTACCGGCAGAAGGTCACGGGAAGGACCGGCGACAAGCTCGTGCCGGAGGGAGTCGAGGGGCGGGTGCCGTTCAAGGGCCCGCTGAGCGTGTTCGTCTACCAGCTCGTCGGCGGCCTCCGGGCCGGGATGGGCTACTGCGGCACGCGAACCATCGAGGAACTGCGTCGCGACGCGCGATTCATCCAGGTCACAGCCGCCAGTGTCCGCGAGAGCCACCCCCATGACATCGCCATCACGCAAGAAGCCCCGAACTACACGGCCGAGCACTCGAAGTCGGCTGAATGAGGTCCTGGCCCTGGCGGCCTGCTGGCTCCTGGCGGCCCCGGGCCTCGCCGCCGACTGGACGGGCTTCGTGCGGTCGGCCGACGACGCCCTGCGGATGCCGCCCCCGGTGGCCTGGGAGGCCGAAGGGGTGACCCGGGCCGGTGGTGGGGAGGACTGCACGGGCGGCGCGACGCTCGTCTCGGCCGAAGAGGACGACGGCGACACGAAGGCCCCCTGCACCGACGAGCAGGCCGACTGCCAAAAGCACCTCCGCCAGCTGCTCGAAGATCATCTCTCCGCGATCGACCTCGACATCCGCGTCGGCGGCCGGCCAGGCAACGATTATCCCTGCGAGTGCCGGCTGGAGGGGGAGAGCTTCGAGCCCCGTCGGTTTGCCACCACCACCTTCACCTGGAAGGCGGCCGGCTACTGCCACAAGCCGCTCTACTTCGAAGACTGGGCCCTCGAGCGGTATGGCCATTCCCATGGTGGCTTTGCCGATCCATTCGTGTCGGCCGCCCACTTTTTCGTGACCCTGCCCGTGCTGCCCTACAAGATGGGCGTGGAGCTTCCCTGGGAATGCGTCTATCCGCTGGGCTATTATCGGCCCGGCAGCTGTGCTCCCTGGACGGTGCCTGCGGTTCCGATCAGCCTCCGCGGCTTCGCCGTCGAAGCGGCCACCATCACCGGCATCGTGTTCCTCGTGCCGTAACGGCGATAGTTCACTGGCGACCGGATTCCGCAGGCTGCAAGCCTGCGGCCACGGGTCTTTTGGCCAAAGGTTCCTCTTGGTAGGGGCCAGGGGTTCCTCTTGGTAGGGGCCAGGGGTTCCTCTTGGTAGGGGCCAAAGGTTCCTCTTGGTAGGGGCCAAAGGTTCCTCTTGGTAGGGGCCAAAGGTTCCATTTGACCCGTGGGGGCAGGCTTGTAGCCTGCCCTGCCCTGCCCACATGCCAGGTCAGCGCTTGGTGACGGTGGCGATGTAGGCGTAGCGACGGGCGACCGACTCAAACGCCACATCCGCCCTGCCTGACCGGCCGAGCTCGACGAGGGCGTCGTGCACTTCCGGCCGGTAGTGCACGTGGAAGAGCGAGAGCCACTTCTTCAGGCCGGCGGCAAACAGGCCGGGAAGCTCCTTCTGGTCCCAGAAGTCGACGATCAAGAGCCGGCCGCCGGTCTTGAGGTTTGCCAGCGCCGCCTCGATCGCCCCAGGCCAGGTGGGCACCATCGAGAGGCAGTACGAGAAGAAGATCGTGTCGAATGGCTCCGGTCGGGCAAACATCGCCTGGCCGTCGAGCGCCTCGGCGAGGCCCTGCCGGAGCCTGATCGGCTCGAGGCCGGCCGCCGGCACGCCGGCCCGGGCGATACTCGCCGCGGCCGTGTCGAGCATTTCCTGGGAGGCGTCGAGGCCGCAGAGCAGGCCGGGCTGCGGCCGGCGGGCGAGTTTGATCAGGTTGCGGGCCGTACCGCAGCCCACCTCCAGCGTGGCCGTGGCTGGGCCGGTCGCAACCTTGGCCAGCATCCGGTCACGCCCGAGCAGATAGTAGGCCCGTGTCAGGTCGTAGATATGCCGGGTGAGCCGATACATCCGGTCCATCGCGGCGGCCTGATCACCACCGCCGGCTGAAGCCGGGCTGCCGGGAGCCGGAGCAGCCGTCATGCGTCGCCGCCTACCCGCTCGTAGAGATGAAACATCCCGTAGATCGCGGAGCGGTCCTGGAGGTGAAGCTCGCGGCCACGGGCCTCGTCGTAGCGAAACTTCGCCCGCGTCGCCGGCTCCAGGGCCTTTTCAACGGGCGACTTCTCGCCGGCCGTGCGGAAGATCACGCGGCTGCCCGGCAGGCCCACCCGGGCGATCTCCGACCAGAGCTCCTCGATCACCGGCGGCGGCATCCAGTCTTGGCTGTCGAGGAGCACGAAGGCGTTGAGGCTGCCCGGCGCCTCCTGCCGGAGTTGGTCGGTGAGCGAGGCCACATGGGTCTCCACCCGATCCACGGCCGACTTGATCGTCTCGTAGTTCTCCTTCTTCAAATAATCGGGCAGTGCCCGGCGGCCCTCGTGGTCGTAGCGGCGGCCGAAGGCCTGCCAGGCAAAGTAGTTGTCGTCGAGCGGGAAGCCGCAGGCCAGCCGCTTGACCCGCTCCTTGTACATCTCGAAGAGACGGCCGCCGTCGCCTTCCTGCTCCTCGAGCATGGCGGCATGCTGGCTGGGGGGAATGCCTAGGCTGTACACCGCCACGGGCTGCCGGCCCATCCAGCGGACGAGCCGGTTGTCGAACAACGGGCTGAAGACCTCGTCGAAGACCTGCTCCTGCTCGGCGATCGTTCGGGCGGCCAGGAGCTTCGCCGGGTCGCGACTCATCCGCCGGGCGATGCCGTGCACCATCCGGAAGAACTGCCCGAGCTTGGCATGCTCGTAGAGGCCCCGCTTGAAATAATTGATCCGCCGCGGGCCGATCGTCTTGCCCGGCCAGTCGGTCGATTCCCAGAAGGAGCGGGTCAGCGGGTCGAGCCTGTCCCGCAGGTAGCGGTTGTAGTTGGCGATGTTGTCCTTGTGCCGGCCGAACCCGAAGAAGTTGTAGAAGGTGTCGTAGTCGGGCAGGTACTTGATGGCCGCAAGCTTGAGCCGCGTCAGGGCCATGTGGTTGGCGTTGAGATCCACCGCCACGATCCGGGCCGGCTGGTGGATCAGGTAATTCAGGACGTTGCAGCCGCCGCTCGAGATCGTGAGCAGCTTGGTGTCGGGGCCCATCTGCAGGGCCTCGGCGTCGACCCGCGGATCCTCCCAGATCTGGTTGTAGACGAATCCCCGAAACCAGAGCGTGAACATCCGCTCGAGCATGCCCCGCTTGCTCGCGAGCCGATGGTGGTGCACCGCCTTGCGAAGGCGATGGCTGTTGCTGCGAACGGGGGCGGAGGCTGTCATGGACGGCGATGCTCGACGGCGAAGGAAGGGAATCGGCAACCCGGAAATGTAGCCGAATCGGGCCCCAGCCGTCGACGCCGGCCCGAAAAGCCGCGGCGGCCCCCGGCGGTTAGAATGCGGCGGCGGAACGTCCGGCCGCCCGACCCGGCGGGGGGGCCACCTGGTCGATTGTCTCGACGGCCTGGCCGATTTCTGCGTCGAGCTGCCGGCCGAGCTCGACCACCGCTCGTTCGGTCTGGGCCAGCCGGCGGGCGGCTGCTTCGGCGGCAGCGGCGAAGGCGGCGGTCGTTTGCTCGGCCGCCGCCACGTCCTTCGCCCACTGCGTGAGGTCGGAGCCGAGTTCGTCGGCCTGGGTGCCGAGGAGCTGCCGCTCCTCCTCCGCCTTCTGCTGGGCGACGTCCAGCTGACGGTTGGATTCCTCGAGGGCGGCGATGTCGCGACGCAATGATCGCATCAGGCCCACGAGGCCGTCGGCCAGGATGTCGGGCCGGGCGTCGTCGTCCTTGGGCATCACCGATCCGTGCACGATCGTTTCGGCGTCGCGAAGCGGCCGGCGGTAGAAGACCTTCTCGATCGTGACCTTCCCTTCGTCCTTGAGGTCAAAGGCCGTGCCGAGCTCCATCTCCACCTCGAGGCTGTCGCCGTCATTCTCGAGGCCGAGGAAGGTGTTGCGGTCCACGGAATCCTTGAACCGCGCCTCCGCCCAGTATTCGCCCGGCAGAATGCGGCCGTCGGCCAGCCCGTCTCGCAGGGCCTGCCACTCGGCCTCCGGAATCGCCTCGGCCACGTCGGATGCCGTGAGGGCATGCCGGGCCAGTTCCTCGCGGTATTGCTCCTGCACGAGTGCCTCCGCCTCGATCTCTTCGAGCGACCGCATTCGAGGCCTCGGGGCGACGCCGGCGTCGGGCGGGGCCGCATCGCCGGCGGGCGTGGTGGTGAAGGCCGTCCAGCGGTCGCTGGGGAGCTGGTCGAACACGCTCACATTGTCGTAATCATGCTGCCAGACTTCGGTGTCGTAGGGATCGCGGGGGGCGGTCTGCCGGAGCATGACGGTCTGGCTGCCGTCGCCAGCCTGGGTGGCCTCGTCGACGATGAAGCTTCCGAGGTAGCGGCCCCCCTCCGCCACGGGCGTGTCGTCGAAGAGGTAGAGCGTCATCCCCGGATCGAGCGGAGTGCCCTTGGGGGTGGCCGCCGTGTCGGCCGGCGGCCCTCCCGCCTCGTCGGCGGGCTCCTTGACCGGCGGGGGAAGCGTCAGCGTGCCTGTCTGGCCGTCTTCGGCCGGGGGCTCGAAGCTCGCCTTCTCCCAGCGGCGGCCTCGCCAGGTGTCGATCCGGCCGATCGCCCGGAGCCAGCGGGCCTGTTCGTCCCGGAGTTGGGTGAGCGATTTCTGCCCCGGAATCGGCTCCAGTCGTCCGCTGGGCGAAAGCCGCAACGCGTCTTCGAGTTCATGGAGCCGGGCCTGTTTCGCCCGCACCGATTCGGCCCACTTCCACTCGAAGCTCAGGAGCCGGGCGGCGAGAAAGAGATAGCCGACGAGGGCCACCACGATCAGGAACGAAGCGATCGCCGAGGGCAGCGACCAGCGGCCCTGGCCGAGCCCGAAGGCCACGAGCGCCAGGATCAGAAGGATGCCGAGCAGGGCGAGGACGGCGTATGACATGCGGGCATCCGCGGGGGCTGTTCGGGGCGACACGACCCGCACATTCCCTCAGACCGGAGTATATCCGGCGTGCAGACCGCTTCCCCGAGGGTCGGATCGTGCGGGAAGGCTACTGATCTTGAGCCGGGCTCGCCGGGGCGTTGCAACCGGGCGACGGCGACGCGGCCGTGTTGCCGGTCGGCGACACGGCCGCCGCTGCGGCCACGAGGGCTGAAGCCGATTTCGAGCGGGAAAACCCGCGGCTTTCGCGTTTTCGGGGTGGTGGAGGGCCGGTTTGGCATCGGATGTGCACTCGGGAGCCGGTGCCGTCCCCGACCCTTCCCTGCCGGAGCCCCCGCCCATGCCCGCGACCCTTCGTCCCGTCAGTTCCGCCAAGCGTCGCGGTTCCCCCAGCCGGCGTTCGATCGCGGTGATCGATGATCCTGTGCGGCTCTATCTCTTACAGATGGGGGGGATCCCGCTGCTCAATCGCGAGACCGAGGTGTCGAGTGCCAAGGAGATCGAGCGGTGGCGACGGAAGTTTCGCCGCACGCTCCTCGCCAACGACTTCGTGCTCTCCGGGGCGGTGCAGCTGCTCCAGCGAGTGCATGCCGGCACGCTCCGGCTCGACCGCACGATCGAGGTCTCGGTGACCAACACCGGCGAGAAGAAGCGGCTGCTCAAGCGGCTCGGCCCGAATCTGGAGACGCTCGCCCGGATCGAGCAGGAGAAGCGGCGGCTGTTCAAGACGGCGATGTCGCGGTCGCTGCCGATCGAACGGCGGCGAGCGGCCTGGCGGAAGCTTGTGCGGCAACGGAACAAGGCGGTGCGGCTGGTCGAGGAGATGAACCTCCGCATCCAGCGGCTCTATCCGCTCCAGCGGCAGCTCCGCGGCCTCTGGGAGCGATACGAGGCGATCGGCCGGCAGTTCGAGGAGGCTGGCCGTGGGACGGCGGCCGCGCGGGAACTCGCAGCCGAGCGGCGGCGGATTCTCCTCACCACCCGCGAGAGCCGTCACACGCTCGCCCGGCGGGTCGAGCGGCTCGGCGATCTGCTGCACCGCTACGATGCCGCCAAGCGGCAGCTGGCCGCCGGCAACCTCCGGCTCGTGATCTCGATCGCCAAGCGGTATCGCAACCGCGGGCTCTCGTTCCTCGATCTGATCCAGGAGGGCAACTCGGGGCTGATGCGGGCCGTGGACAAGTTTGAGCACGCCCGGGGCTTCAAGTTTTCGACGTATGCCACCTGGTGGATTCGGCAGGCGATCACCCGCGCGATCGCCGATCAGAGCCGCACGATCCGGGTGCCGGTTCACATGACCGACACGATCAACCGGCTCCGGAACCTCACCCGCGATTTTCTCCAGGACCACGGCCGCGAGCCCACCGTGGAAGAACTGGCGGGGCTGGCCGGGCTGCCGGTCGAGGAGGCGGAGTGCGTCGCCCGGATGGCCCGCCGGCCGATCTCGCTTGATCAGCCGTTTGGCGACTCGGAGGAGGGCACGGTTGGAGAATTCGTGGGCGATCGCCGCGAGGAGGATCCGCTGCGGGACCTCAACCGGCAGGCATTGCGGTCGTCGATCGGCCGGGCCCTCGAGGGGCTCACCTACCGGGAGCGGGAGATCATCCGGCTGCGGTTCGGCCTGGCCGATGGCTACGCCTACACGCTCGAGGAGGTGGGCTCGATCTTCGAGGTCACCCGGGAGCGGGTGCGGCAGATCGAGGCCAAGGCGGTGGAGAAGCTCCGCCAGCCGGGCCGCGAGGTCGACCTCGCGAGCTTCGTCTCCGACTCCCTCGTGGAGAAGTGGCGGAAGCCTTCGGCCCCGGAGGCCGAGGCCACGCCGGCGGCCCGGGAGGAACGTCCCGAACCCGCCGGCGCGGGGGTCTGATCCGCGGTTGGCCCGAGCCTCAGGCGGTCTTGGCCTCATCGAGGGCCTGCTGGAGCCGGGCCTTCGGCTGCACGCCCATCAGTTGCTGCACGGCCCGGCCGCCGCTGAAGATCATGATCGTGGGAATGCTCGCCACGTTGTAGGTCATCGCGAGCCGCTGGTTCTCGTCGACGTTCACCTTTCCAACCTTAAACGTGCCGGCATTCTCCGCAGAGAGTTCCTCGATCACCGGGCCGATCATCCGGCAGGGGCCGCACCACGGAGCCCAGAAGTCGACAAGCACCGGCACCGGTGATCCGAGCACCTGCTCCTGGAAGTTGTCGTCGGTGAATTCGAGGGCGTTTCCCATGATCGCTTCTGGCTCCTGTCGATTCCGGTCGGAAGGCGGCCGGGGTACATTCGGTCGCTGCGAGGCCGCCGTGGCCTCGCCCTGTCAAACTGGTCGGATTATAGCGGCGTCTGCCTGGGTGCGGTGAGGCGGGTTTTGCCGGGGGTGTCCTGGCGGGGCGTCGTTTCCACCGAGCGGGAGCCGCTCCTCCTGGCGATTCCGGCATGGCTGAGCGGCACGCGATCAATCTCTCCACCGCCTGGTGCCCACCGGCCGCCGCGGCTGAGGCCTGGGTGCGGCGGTTCGGCCGCCCCGACGGCGTCGAGCAGGGGGACGTCATCTGGCTCGTGGTCGAGTCGGCAGGGGGCTGCCGGCTTGCCCTCAACGCCGCGAGTCTGCCGACCGTGCCGCCGGGCGGAGTTCTTCGGCACGCGGTGACAGGGCTGTTGGGCCCGCGGAACGAACTGCAGTTGTCGCCTCTGGAAGGCCGGGCAGCATTGCCTGTCGGCGAGTCCGCATGCCCGAACAGCCATGGCCGCAGTCCTTTGCCTGACGCCATGGCGCGGGTGCGGCTCGAGATCGAATCACGAACCCTGGGCGGCCTGGCCGATCTTCCTTGAGACTGCTTGACGCGGCGATGCGGCGATCGCTACGAACAGGGTTCCTGCCGCGACGCGAACGTGTGACGTGGTCAACACGCGGGCTGCGACCGGTCACTTCCTGGAGATTCACACCATGTCGGTCATCCGCGTTGGAAGCACGGGCAAGTATGCCGACGGCTGGGATCACATCTTCGGCGGCACGAAGCCGGCTCGGGGCAAGGCTGCCGGAGCCAAAGCGGCCGCAGCCAAAGCTGCCAAGAAGCCGGCCTCGAAGGCGAGCGCCGCGAAGAAGGCTGCGGGCAAGAAGGCAGCCAAGCGGAAGTAGTCTGGCGGCCGTGCTTTGGCATAAGAGGATCAGCCGCCGAGTTCGCGGCCGCGGACGGCCGCGGCCACGACCGCGTCGATGATCGCGCCGCGAACGCCCCGGTCTTCGAGCACGCTCAGCCCGGCGATCGTCGTGCCACCGGGGCTCGACACCTTGTCTTTCACCAGGGCCGGATGATCGCCGGTCCGTTCAAGCAGCAGGCCCGTGCCCGCGAGGGTCTGCACGGCCAGCGCAAGGGCAAGCGGACGTGGCAGGCCGGCCTTCACGCCTCCGTCGGCCAAAGCTTCGGTGACCAGCGCCAGAAACCCAGGGCCGGAACCGGAAAGCCCCGTCACCGCATCGAGCAGGGATTCGTCCGCCTCGTGGACATGGCCGACCGCGGCAAGGAGCGCCAAGACCCGCCGTACCGTGGCCGCGGGCACGGCCTCTGTCTGGCAGAGCACCGACACCCCGTGGCCCACCAGGCAAGGCGTGTTGGGCATCACCCGGATCACCTGCCGCGTGCCCGCCAGGCTTCCCAGCGATGCCGTGGAGAGTCCGGCGGCGATCGAGACGAGCGTGCGATCCGCCATCACGCCCGCGATCTCGCCACACGCGGTCGCGGCCTGCTGCGGCTTGACGGCCAGCCACACCAGGTCGGCCTCGGCGGCCGCAGTCGCTGCCGACTCGGCAAGGCGGATTCCCGGCACCCGGGCCGAAAGCCGGTCGCGGGCGGCGGGCACCGGGTCGTAGACGGTGATCGCGTCGGCGGCCACGAGCCCCCCGGCCGTGAAGCCCTCGATGAGGGCAAGGGCCATCTGGCCGCCGCCGATGAAGGCGATGCCGGCGCCGAAGGGATGCTGCGAAGGGCTGGTGGTCATGCGGATTCGAGGCTCCGGAAATGGCGGTCGGGCGAGGGCTGCCGCCCGTCGTTGAAGCGGCCGCGTTGCGGGATTTGCCGAGGACGGCCAGTATAAGCCGGTTTGAGTCCATCACCGGCCCAGAGGGAGCGTTGCCGTGAAGATCTACACCAAGACCGGAGACCAGGGAGAGACCGGCCTGTTCGGCGGGCCGCGGGTGCGGAAGGACCACGCCCGGATCGAGGCCTTCGGCACGGTTGACGAACTCAACAGCCACCTCGGGGTCGTCCGGACCCACGCCGCCGCTGCGGCCTTCGACGAGGACCTCCGCCGCATCCAGTGTGAACTCTTCGACCTCGGCGCGGAGCTGGCCACCCCCGGCACCCGTGACGAGCGGATCACGCCGGCCCACGTCGCCACGCTCGAGGCCCTGATCGACCGCCATGAGGCCACGCTCGAGCCGCTGACCTGCTTCATCCTGCCCACGGGCACGCCCCTGGCCGCGGCGCTCCACGTGGCCCGCACCGTCTGCCGGCGGGCCGAGCGGCGGGTCGTCACGCTGGCCGCCCAACTCGACACCACGATCCCCGCCAACGCGACGGAGTATCTCAACCGGCTGGGCGATCTTCTGTTTGTGCTGGCACGCGCCGCGAACCGGGCGGCGGGCGTGACGGACGATCCCTGGGTTCATCCATGAGCCAGCCGAGCCTGCCGCCATCGGCCGTGCGGCCCGCCGCGGTTCACGCCGCGGCTTCGGTAGCCGAGGTGCGGCGGCAGATGGCCGAACGGCATACCGCGGGCGGCGATCCGGTTGAGAACTGCCGGCTGGCCAGCGGTGCCTTCGATCAACTGATCGCCGGAGTCTGGGGCGAGGTGCTCGCCGACCTCGAGCCCGCCCGTCGGGCGGTGGCCGAAGGGATTTCTCTCGTGGCCCACGGCGGCTTTGGCCGGCAGGAGATGGCACCGTTCAGCGACATCGACCTGATGCTGCTCCACGATGGCCGCGGCTCCGAAACGGTGGCCGGCGTGGCCGCTCGGCTCGTGCAGGACCTGTTTGACGCCGGCCTCCAGGTGGGGCAGAGCGTGCGGACGCCTGCGGAGGCGGTGCGGCTGGCCCGGGACGACGCCACGATCCTGACGACGCTCCTCGAGGCGCGAGCGATCGCCGGGCCGGCGGCAGCCGTCGATCAGTTGGCAACCCGGCTGCGGCGGATGATCGGCCGCGGCCGCAAGGCCCTGGCCGCCCGGCTGATCGAGGCCCGCCGGGAGGAGGCCGATCGCTACGGCCACACCGTCTCGCTGCTCGAGCCGAACGTGAAGCGGTCGCCGGGGGGCCTGCGAGACATCCAACTCGTCCGCTGGCTGGGCGTGATCCTCTACGGCTCGGAGTCGTTCGATCAGCTCGTGTCGACCGGCGGAATCACGGCGGCCGATGCGATCGCGCTCCGGGAGGCGGCCGCGTTTCTCACAGGCGTGCGGCTCGACCTCCATCTCGCGGCGGGCCGAGCCGCCGACGAACTCACCCGCGACCGCCAGGCTGCGATCGCCGCGGCCCGGGGCTACGAGGCCCGCGGCGGGCTGCTCGGCGTGGAGCGGTTCATGCGGGACTACATCCATCACACCCGTGGGGTGAAGCGGATCGCCGACGCGCTGGTCAACGCTGCCGGTGGAGGCGGTGGCGGTGGACTCGCCGCGCAGCTGCTCGGCCATCAGGTGGAGGGGCTCTTTCGCGTCGGCCCGGCGAACGTGGCGGTGCTGCCGGGCCAGGCGGCCAGGGTCGGCCACGATCCGGTGCTCACGATCCGGTTTCTGGAACTCGGGCTCCTGCACGGCCTGCCGATCGACGCCGCTTCGTGGGAGGCGGTGCGGGCGGCGGCCGCGGTTGGTTCGTCGGTCGATGGCGATGGCGGCGTGGGCGAGCCGCCGCTCCCCACGCCCGAAGCCCGCGCGGCGTTTCTTGGCCTGTTGGCGTCGCCGCCGGCGGCCCGAGTGCAGTGGCAGCTGGGGCTGGCCGAACTGCTTCACCGGCTCCACGACGCCGGCCTGCTCGAGCGGTTCATTCCCGGCTTCGCGCATGCCCGTGATTTGCCGCAGTTCAACAACTACCACAAGTACACGATCGACGAGCACTCGATCCTCACGCTCGGCCGATGTCTCGGGCTTGCCGCGGGCGACGACTGGCTCGCGCGGGTCTGGCAGCGGGTGGGTCGGCCGCGGCCGTTGCTACTGGCCGCGCTGATGCACGATCTCGGCAAGGGCTATCCGGGCGACCATTCGGTGGTGGGTGCTGAGCTGTCCCGGGCTGCCTGCGAGCGGCTCGGTCTGCCCGACGACGAGACGACGGTCGTCGAGTTTCTGGTGCGGCACCATCTCGTGATGTCGCATCTCGCCTTTCGCCGCGACGTGGGCGACGACAGTCTGGTGGCCGGCTTCGCCCGCCAGGTGGGCTCCCCAGGCGTGCTTCGGTTTCTCACGCTCCTCACCGCCGCGGACGTTTCGGCCGTGGGGCCCGGCACGTGGACGACCTGGAAGGCCGATCTGCTCCGCGATCTCTATGAACGGACGCTGCATGTGCTCTCCGGCGAGGCGCCGACCGACCAGGCCACCCGCGACCGCGCCGCAGTCGAGCGACTGCTCGCCGAGCGGCCGGCCGACGATCCTGTGCGGCGGCGATTCGAGAGCCTGCCCGCGGCGTCGATGCGCGGGGCGAAGCCCGCTCGGGTGGTGGAAGAACTCGGCCGGCTCTGTCGGCTTCCCACGGAGCACTCCTTTGCCATCGCCCGCTGGCAGCCCGACAACGCGACCGTGCTGATCACCGTCGGCACCGAGGCCCGGTTCTCGGCCGGGGTGTTCCATCGGGTGACGGCGGCGCTGGCTGGGGAGCGGCTCGAAATCCTGGCGGCCGACATCCACACGCTCGCCGAAGGTGACGTGCTCGACCGGTTCACCGTGCGCGACCCGGACTTTGCCGGCGAGCCGCCGGCAGAACGGCTCGGCGAGATTGCCACGGCGATCCGCGAGGCGGCCCGCCGGCTCGATGCCGCGGCGTTTCGGCCGCAGTGGAATCCGTTTGCGCCTCAGCTGCGGCCCGCCGTCGAGGAGCCTGTGCGGGTGACCTGCGACGTCGAGAGTTCGCAGCAGGCGACGATCGTCGAGGTGTTCGCCCACGACTCGCCGGGCCTGCTCTCGCGGCTGGCGCGGGTGATCTTCGAGGCGGGCCTGTCGGTGCAGGCGGCCCGGATCGGCACCTATCGCGATCAGGTCGTCGATGCGTTTCATGTCACCGACGCAGATGGTCGGAAGGTGACCGATGCAACGTTGCTCGATCGCCTCGCCCGCGGGATCGAGCGGGCCGCGGAGCCGATCACCGGCCCCGGCCGCGGGTGAGCAAGGGATTGTCTTGAGGGTCCGGTATACCCTGCACGGGCCCAAGACCGGTCGCCGCTCAGAGATACGTGTTGATCACGTTCTCGAACAGCTCCTGACGGCCGCTTACGCAGGGAGCCGCATCGCCCTTGGCGAGCATCTCCTTCTCGAGCGACGCGAACGACTCCTTGCCGGCCTCGATCCGCTGGCCGAGCGGGCTCGACCAGGAGGCATACCGCTCCTCGAGCAGCTTCTGGATCGCCCCGTCGGCCCGCATCGCCGCGGCGATCTTGAGGCCGCGAGCGAAGGCGTCCATGCCGCCGATGTGGGCGTGGAAGAGATCGACCGGCTCGAAGCTCTCGCGGCGGACCTTCGCGTCAAAATTGATGCCGCCGGGGGCGAGGCCGCCGTACTTGAGGATCGTGTACATCACCTGCGTGGTGAGGTAGATGTTCGTGGGGAACTGGTCGGTATCCCAGCCCACGAGGGTGTCGCCGGTGTTGGCGTCGATCGAGCCGAGGTAGCCCTGGAGGCCGGCGTATTCCAGCTCGTGCTGCATCTCGTGGCCGGCGAGCGTGGCGTGGTTGGTCTCGATGTTCATCTTCACATGCTTCTCCAGGCCGTAGGTCCGGAGGAAGTTGATGCAGGTGGCCACGTCGAAGTCGTATTGATGCTTCATCGGCTCCCGCGGCTTGGGTTCGAAGTAGAACGGGCCGGTGAAGCCGATCGCCTTGGCATGGTCGACCGCCATGTGGAGGAAGGCGGCGAGATGGTCGAGTTCCCGCTTCATGTCGGTGTTCCACAGGCACTGGTAGCCCTCGCGGCCCCCCCAGAACGTGTAGCCCTCGCCGCCGAGCCGGTGGGTGACCTCGATCGCCTTCTTCACCTGGGCGGCGGCGTAGGCGAAGGATTCGACGTTCGGGCTCGTGGCCGCACCGTGCACGTACCGCCGGTTGCTGAACAGGTTGGCCGTGCCCCAGAGCAGCTTGATGCCGGACCGCTGCTGGTGGGCCGCGAGCCGATCGGCCACGGCGTCGAGGTTCTTGTTGGCCTCGGCCAGGTTCGCCCCCTCGGGGGCCACGTCGCGGTCGTGGAAGCAGTAGTAGCCCACCCCGAGCTTCTCCAGAAACTCGAAGGCCACGTCGACCCGGGCCAGGGCCATGTCGAGCGATTCGCTGTCTTTCTCCCAGGGGCGGATCATCGTTCCCGGGCCGAAGGGATCGCTGCCGGTACCGCGGAAGGCGTGCCAGTAGGAGACGGCGAACCGGAGGTGATCCTTCATCGGCTTGCCTTCGACGAGCGCGTCGGCGTCGTAATGCCGGAAGGCCAGCATGCTCGTGGCGGCCGGGCCCTCGTAGCGGATTTTTTCGATGCCGGAAAACGCCTCGTTCGCCTTCGTCATGCCGATGGACTCCAACTGGTCTGGTGGGGGTGTGCGGAGCAGTCGTGGCCGGGCCGCTGCCCGGTCATCAAATCGCTAAGCGTAGTCGGATACCGCCGTTCTGTCGCGGGGGGCGACGGCTTCCAGGAGCCCGGCTCTGCCGGATTCCTTTTCGGCATCACGTACGGGTTTTACGCGCGAGCCACCGGCGGCCCCGATCGGGAAACCATTCGATCAAGCCCGCCAGGAGGCCCGCCTTGCGGGGCACGACGAGTTCGCTCGTGCGGCGGCGGCAGGCGTCGAGCACTGCCTCGGCCAGACGGTCGGGATCGAGCGGCCGCAGGCTCCGGGTGCCTCCGGGCGAGTTGGCCTCGGGCGGCAGGCCGGCCGCGGCGGCTTCGGCGGCATAGCGGCCGGCGGCACGGTCGGCCGCGGGATCGTCGCCGCGGCGCGCGATCGGCCCCGGCGACACGAGCAGCACATGGCCACCCCGTGGCTCCAGTTCCAGGCGGACGGCGTCGGCGTAGGCGGCCAGGGCCGACTTGGCGACCGCATAGGGCCCCATGAAGGGCGTGACGAGTTTGCCCGACAGGCTGCCGAGATAGACGAGATGCCCCCGGGACGCTGCCACGTCGTCGGCGACAGCGGTCGTGAGTTCGACAGCGGCCAGGAGGTTGGCCTCCAAGAAGTCGGCGATCGTCTGGCGGCCGGTTTGAAGGATTGCCGCCCGGCCCGAACGGCCGATGCAGACGAACAGGTCGTCGATGCCTCCCAGGATCCGCGTTGCCTCGCCGGCGACGCGCCCCCCCTCCCCTGCTCGTGCCAGGTCGGCTGGGATCCCATGCACCTCGCCGTCGCGGTCGGCCAGTTCCAAGGCCCGCCGCACGCCTTCGCCGGAGCGGCCCACGAGCAGAACGCGGGCCCCGGCCCGGGCCAGATGCCGGCCGAGCACCAGGCCGAACCCGGCCGTGCCGCCCGCCACGATCGCCCGCCGACCTTGCCACATCCCGCTCATGATCGGCGGATGGTACCATCCGGCACCCTCCGGGCTCCCGCTTCCTCCCACCCTCAGGATGCCCACCATGAATCCCGCCCGCCCTGCCCCGCCCGAGATCGTCCGCACCAAGATCGTCGCTACCCTCGGCCCCGCCTCCCGCAGCGAGGAGGCCATCCGCGGCCTCGTCGAGGCGGGCGTGGATGTGTTTCGACTCAACATGGCCCACGGCTCGATCGAGGAGCATGCCGAGTCGCTGGCCCGGATCCGCCGGGTATCGGAGGAACTCGCCCGGCCCGTCGGGGCCCTGGCCGATCTCGCGGGGCCGAAGATCCGCCTCGGCGAACTGCCGGGGGGTGCGGTCGACCTCGTCGAGGGAGAGCATGTGAGCTTCGTCCGGGGCAGCGAGGCCCACGGCCCGGGCGAGTTCACCGTCACCTATGAGCCGCTCGTCGACGAACTCTCGGCGGGCGATTCGGTGATGCTCGCCGACGGCACGATCAGCCTGGTGGTGACCGAGCGGAACCAGGATCACGTCCGCTGCCGCGTGATTCAGGGGGGCACCGTTCGCAGCCGGCAGGGGGTGAACCTGCCCGGGGTGCGGCTCTCGGTGGCGGCGATGAGCGCGGCTGACTGGCAGCATGCCGAATGGGCCGCCTCCGCTGGCGTCGATTTCGTCAGCCTGTCGTTCGTGCGATCGGCCGTGGAGGTGAAGCTCCTCAAGGAACTGCTTCGCACCCGCGGCTCGCTCGCCCGCGTGGTGGCCAAGATCGAGAAGCGGGAGGCGATCGAAAACCTTGACACGATCGTCGAGGCGGCCGATGCCGTGATGGTGGCCCGCGGCGACCTCGGGGTGGAGACCGACGTGGCGAGCATGCCGATGGTGCAGAAGCGGATCATCCGCGCCTGCCAGCGGTATCAGAAGCCGGTGATCGTGGCCACCCAGATGCTCGACAGCATGCAGCATGCCCGCCGGCCCACCCGGGCCGAGGCCACCGACGTGGCCAACGCGATCCTCGACGGCGCCGACGCCTGCATGCTCTCCGGCGAGACGGCGATCGGCGAGCACCCGCGGCTCGTGGTGCAGATGATGCGGCGGATCGCCAGCGAGACGGAGAAGCAGTATCTGGCCGATCGCTGGCGGTATATGGAAGGCCGGTTCATGGCCGAGCGGGGCAGCGCCGGCGTGCCGGTGCAGGAGTTTCTGCCGTCGCCCGAGTTCTTGGTCGAGGGCCTGCATCCGATTACCCAGGCGGTGGTCGACGGGGCCAGCCGGATCGCCGGTGAACTCGACGCCAAGCTGTTCGTGGTGGCGAGCAGGTCGGGCCTGACCGCAATCGCCCGCTCGAAGCGGCGGGGCGCGGTGCCGACGGTGGGCGTCTCCGACAATCCGGCCACGCTCCGGCAGATGTCGCTCTATTGGGGCGTGACGCCGCTGGCCGGCGCGGCCGCCAGCGACACGGCCGCCTTGCTCGAGCATGTCTGCTCCTGGGGGCTCGCCCAGGGCCGGCTCCAGGAGGGCGACCGGATTCTGCTCGTGGCCGGTTCCGGTTTCGGCACGGGCGGACACAATATGGCGTTGGTTCACGAGGTTTGATTTCTCAGGAGCAGGGAATGAGCAGGCAGAAGTGCGTGTTGGCGTATTCGGGCGGCCTGGACACGTCGGTGATCCTCGGCTGGCTGATCGAGCAGGGCTACGACGTGGTGGCCGTGTATGTCGACCTCGGCCAGCCCTGCGAGGATCGGCCGGCGATCATGCAGAAGGCCCGCGACTGCGGCGCGGTGGAGGCCCTGCTCGTCGACGTCCGCGAGGAACTCTGCCGCGACTTCGCCTTCCCCACGATGCAGTGGCAGGCCCGCTACGAGGGCACCTACCTGCTCGGCACGTCGATCGCCCGGCCGCTCATCTCGAAGGTCTGCGTCGACATCGCCCATCGCGAGGGCTGCACGGTCTTCGCCCACGGGGCCACCGGCAAGGGCAACGACCAGTGCCGCTTTCAGCTCGCCGCCGAGGCGCTCGATCCGTCGATCACGGTGCTCGCCCCCTGGCGGATCGCCGCCTTCCGCGAGCGGTTTCCGGGGCGGAAGGAACTGATCGAGTTTTGCGAGGCCAAGAACATCCCCGTGAAGGCCTCGAAGGGCAAGCCCTACAGCTCAGACGAAAACTGCCTCCACACCAGCTACGAGGCGGGCCTGCTCGAGGAACTCACGACCGACGGCTTTGGGCTCGTCGAATTCGGAATGACCGTGTCGCCCCAGGCGGCTCCCGAGACGCCCGAGACGGTCACGATCGAGTTCGAGGCGGGCGTGCCGACGACCGTCAACGGGAAGCGGCTGCCGCCCCACGAGATCGTGCTCGCCCTCAACGAGATCGGCGGCCGCAACGGCGTGGGCCGCACCGACATCGTCGAGAACCGGTTCGTCGGCATGAAGAGCCGTGGCGTCTACGAGGCGCCCGGCATGACGCTGCTCTATGAGGCGCATCGGCTCGTCGAGCAGCTCACGCTCGACCGCGATCTCGTGCACCTCCGCGACCGGCTCTCGCCCGAGGTGGCCGAGATGGTTTATTACGGCTTCTGGTACTGCGCGAAGATGGATGCGCTGCTCGCCTTCATTCGCGAGGCCCAGCGGCCGGTGACGGGCCGCGTGGAACTCTCGCTCTACAAGGGCAACATGCTCGTGAAGAGCCGCGAGAGCAGCCAGAGCCTCTATGACGCGGCGATCGCCTCGATGGAAGGCGGCGGTTCCTACGACCAGAC
>JBJOHE010000458.1:0-3141 GCA_046047895.1 Planctomycetota bacterium
GCTCACTCCGAGAGAACTTCGCTCCCGCCCTCCGGGCTGCGCTCGTTCTCTAGGCCGGCTCAAGGACACGGATGCCCCCGACCCCACCACCGTTTCAAAGTGCCCGAAGCGCCGCCCAGTCTGGCCACGCAGCGGGCAAAGCCCGCGCTGCGAGTACTATCCCAATCGGCCCCCCACCCCCAGGCACGCAGCGGGCGAAGCCCGCGCCGCGTGCCATCCGGGTCACCGCGCCTCGACAGCAATCCGCGCAGACAGGCCCCCACTCCGCAGCGGCCGCACGCAATCGGCCGCCCGGAAGGCGGCCGGCCGGGCGGCGGCCCGGCAAGCCCGCCGGGGCCATGGAATGGCCCGCCGGGCGCTAAACTAGCTTGCGGCGTCGAGGTAGGGATCCTGGCTCATCTGGATGTGGGCTTCGGCCCGTTGCCGCTCGACGTATTCGAGCACCCGACGCTGCCGGCGGTGGCGGGCTTCAATCGACCGCTGGGCACGCTTGAAGGAAGCGAGCAGCCGTTCCGGATTGCCGCCGAGTCGGCGGCCCAGGGC
The DNA here is from genome assembly GCA_046047895.1 of Planctomycetota bacterium. Lineage (GTDB taxonomy): Bacteria > Planctomycetota > Planctomycetia > Pirellulales > UBA1268 > QWPN01. The sequence continues at coordinate 544 of JBJOHE010000458.1, forward strand.
GGCGGCGATTCGCTTCGCCCGCGTGGGCCCGTAGGCGGCGACGAGGATCTCGTCATCGAGCGCCACATATTGCCGCCAGGTACCCGGATCCCCCTGGCGACCGCAGCGGCCCACGAGCTGCCGATCGATGCGGGCTGAGTCGTGGAGTTCGGTGCAGATCACGTGGAGGCCGCCGAGTTCCTCGACGCCTTCACCCAGCTTGATGTCGGTTCCACGGCCTGCCATGTTCGTGGACACGGTGATTTCGCCTCGCTGGCCGGCCTTGGCCACGATCTCCGCCTCCTGGGCGATGTGCCTGGCGTTGAGCACGGTATGGGGAAGGCCGGCCGCATCGAGCAGCTTGGAAAGGTCCTCCGACTTGTCGATCGATCGCGTGCCGATCAGCACTGGCCGGCCGAGGGCGTGCATCTCCTGCACCTCCGCCACGATCCGGCGGAGTTTCTCCTGGTAGTCGGCCGTGACGATCGGTGCCAGCCGCTTGCGGATGGCCGGCTTGTTGGTGGGCACTACGTCGATCGCCACGCCGTACGTCCGGGCCAGTTCTCCGTGACTGGTCGCGATCGTACCCGTCATGCCCGCCACATGGGGCCAGCGGGCGATCAGATCCTGAATCGTGATCCGGGCAGCGTGGCCCGAGGGCACCGTCACCTCGACCGACTCCTTGGCCTCGACCGCCTGGTGAATGCCGTCCTTCCAAGTGCGGCCTTCCGCGGCCCGGCCGGTGAACTCATCGATGATCACGATCTTCCCTTCGCGAACCACGTATTGCCGGTCGCGGGTGTAAAACTGCTTGGCCTTGCAGGCCCTTTCGACGGCGTCGTAGACATCCAGCAGGCTCGTGGCGTCGAGTTCCGGAGGCCGATCGAGGGCCCGCACACGACTCCGACCGCGGCCCAGGAGTTCGCAGGTGTGCTTTCGCACGTCCTGCTCGAAGTCGTCGCCTGGTTCGAGGAGGTCGGCGGCCCGCGCGGCGAACTGGAACAGCGCCTGCTGAGCAGCCTGTGCCTCCCCGGGCGGTGAGGCGATGATCAACGGGGTGCGGGCCTCATCGATCAGCACGTTGTCGGCCTCGTCGATCAGGGCGAACCAGTAGGGCCGCTGGAGCAGCTTCGCGGCGCCGCCGGCCGTCTTGCCGGTGAGCATCGCCCCGAGATCGCCCCGCCCCTCGGTGATCTCCCGATTCATCAGCCGGTCTTTGAGGAAGTCGAAGCCGAACTCCTTGGCGGTGCCGTAGGTCACGTCGCGGGCGTAGGCCTTTCGCCGCTCGTCGAAATCCATCTGTGATTCGACGATCCCTACCTTGAGCCCGAGGGCCTCGTAGATCGGTTCCATCCATTCGGCGTCGCGACGGGCGAGGTAGTCGTTGACCGTGGCGAGGTGGGCGCCCTTGCCGGCGAGTGCGTAGGCCACCAGTGGCAGCGTGGCGACGAGCGTCTTGCCCTCGCCCGTCTGCATCTCGAGGATCGATCCCTTCACGAGTGCGGTACCGGCGAGCAGCTGCACATCGTAATGCCGCATCCCGAGTCGGCGACGGCCCGCTTCCCGGGTGGCGGCGAAGCTCTCGACGATCAGCGAATCGATCGGCTCACCCGCCTTGGCTCGGTAGGAGAGCGAGCGGCCCAGTCTGCGGAGGGCGAGGTCATCCAGCGCCTCCATCGACGCAGCCAGACTGTTGACTTCGCGCACGACCTTCCACATGGCCGACGTGATGGCCGGCCGCGTGCCGGGACCGAAACCACCAAGCCACTTGAGCATCGCGCACCTGCTTGAACGTCGGGGGGGGGTGAGACCATCGTACCTCAAGCAGAGCGTGTTTTACGTGGCTCGGTGTGAACGCCGCTCGAAAAATGCATCGCGGGGCGGGAAGTCCCGGCGGGCGGAGGCGACGTCAACTGGAAGGTTGGGAGCATCCGTATCCCTTCGCCGGACGTTCGCTCCGGGACGACCAATTCGCCTGCGGCGAATCGGTGCCCGTGCCCTCCGCTCACTCCGAGAGAACTTCGCTCCCGCCCTCCGGGCTGCGCTCGTTCTCTAGGCCGGCTCAAGGACACGGATGCCCCCGACCCCACCACCGTTTCAAAGTGCCCGAAGCGCCGTCCACCCTCCGTCACGCAGCGGGCAAAGCCCGCGCTGCGAGTACTTTCCCAATCGGCCCCCCACCCCCAGGCACGCAGCGGGCGCCGCCCGCGCCGCGTGCCGGCCTTTTCTCAGGCACGCAGCGGGCGCAGTTGGCGGCTCGTGAACTATTCCCAATCGGCCTCCCTCTCAGGCACGCAGCGGGCGCAGCCCGCGCCGCGTGCCATCCGGGCCGCCCCGCCTCGACGCTAATCCGCGCAGACAGGCCCCCACTCCGTAGCGGGCGCACGGCATCGGCCGCCCGGAAGGCGGCCGGCCGGGCGGAGGCCCGGCAAGCTCAGCGGGGCCAGGGATGGCCCGCTGAGCGCTGGAAAGGAATGGCCCGCCGGGCGCTGAAAAGCCGCTGAAGTCAATACCGCGGGATCGCCGTGGACGGTGTGGCGCGGGCCGGGGGGAGCGACTGCGCGCTCGTCGCGAACGGGTTCCAGGAGTTCGCCGGGGGCTGCTGGTATTGCGGCATCT
>JBJOHE010000459.1:0-5042 GCA_046047895.1 Planctomycetota bacterium
GTGCTTCGCAAGCGGTTCGGGATCGAGATCGGATCGCTCGGGCTCTCGGAGCAGGCGTTCGTCTACGTCTGCTCGCTGTCGGCCAAGACGATCGTCTACAAGGGGCTGCTGCTGGCCGACCAGGTCGACAAGTATTACCCCGACCTCTCCGACGAGAAGTTCACCAGCGCCCTGGCGCTCGTCCACCAGCGATACAGCACGAACACATTCCCAACCTGGGATCTCGCCCATCCCTTCCGCTACATCGCCCACAACGGCGAGATCAACACCGTCCGCGGCAACATCAACTGGATGCACGCTCGCGAGAGCATGCTCGCTCATCCGGTCTACGGCCCCGATCTCGCCAAGATCAAGCCCGTGATCCGCGAAGGGGGCAGCGACTCGGCCTGCTTCGACAACGCGCTCGAGCTACTCGTGATGGCTGGCCGGCCGATCGAGGAGGCGGTGAGCATGTGCATTCCCGAGCCGTGGAGCGGCCACGAGAGCATGCCCGACGATCTCAAGGCCTACTACGAATTCCAGGCCTGCCTGATGGAGCCCTGGGATGGTCCGGCCGCGGTGGCCTTCACCGACGGCGTGCGGATCGGCGCCACCCTCGACCGCAACGGCCTGCGGCCGGGCCGCTGGTGGCAGCTGAAGGACGGGCTCGTGGTGATGGCGAGCGAGGCGGGGGTGCTCGAACTGCCGCCCGGCGAGGTGGTGCGGAAGGGCCGGCTCCGGCCGGGCCGGATGTTCCTCGTCGACACGAAGGAAGGCCGGATCGTCGAAGACGACGAGATCAAGCGGAAGCTCGCCACGGCCCAGCCCTGGCGGGAGTGGTTGGCCGGAAATCAGGTGCGGCTCGCCGAGCTGGCAGACCCGGTCGGTGTGGCCGATGTGACAAAGTCACGAGCGGTCGCTTCTGATGAGGTGCTGCCGGCCTCGGGCAATGGCGAGGCGGCTACCGCCCATGCCGTCGACCCCTGGCGGGCGGCCGGGGTGGCCGGCGAGCGATCGAGCCTGCTCGAACTCCAGCGGGCCCACGGCTACACGCTCGAGGATCTCCGCGTGATCATCGGGCCGATGGCGACGGCCGGTGCCGAGCCGATCGGTTCGATGGGCAATGACACTCCGCTGGCCGTCCTCTCCGACAGGCCCCAACTGCTCGCCAACTACTTTAAACAGCTCTTCGCCCAGGTGACGAATCCGCCGCTCGACGCGATCCGTGAGGAGATCATCACCTCGATGATCACCACGATCGGACGCGAGGGGAACCTGCTGGCGAGCACGCCCGAGCAGGCCCGGCTCCTGCGGCTCGAGACGCCCGTGATCACCAATGCCGAGTGCGCCCGAATCAAGGCGCTCGGTTCCGGCTCCGGTCATCCGGGCCTCGTCTCGCAGACCCTCTCGCTGCTGTTCCCGGCGGCCGAGGGAGCGGCCGGGCTGCGGAAGCGAATCGAAGCCCTGCGGGCCGAGGCCTCCGCGGCGATCGCGGCCGGGGCGACGATCCTCGTGCTCTCCGATCGGGGCACGAGCCGCGAGCAGGCGGCCGTGCCGTCGCTCCTGGCCACGGCGGCCGTTCATCACCATCTCGTCCGCGAGGGGAGCCGCACGATGTGCGGGCTGGTTGTGGAGACGGGCGAGGCCCGTGAGGTGCACCACTTCGCCACGCTCACCGGCTACGGAGCAGGCGCGGTGAATCCCTATCTCGCCTTCGCCACGATCGACCAGATGCAGGCCGAGCGGATGATCGACCCGGCGATCCCGCGGGAGAAGCTCCATGCCAACTACGTCAAGGCGGCCACCAAGGGCCTGCTCAAGGTGATGAGCAAGATGGGCATCTCCACGCAGCAGAGCTACCGCGGTGCCCAGATCTTCGAGGCGGTGGGCCTCGAGCGGCCGCTGATCGACGAGTTTTTCACCCGCACGCCCAGTCGGATTGGCGGCATCGGCCTGGCCGAGGTGGCCGCCGAGGCGCTTCGCCGGCATGAGCACGCCTGGCCGCAGACCAACGTGCCGCAGACCCTCGAACTCGACGTGGGGGGCAAGTATGCCTGGCGACGGAAGGGCGAGGCGCACGTCTTCAACCCCGACGTGGTGGCGTCGCTCCAGCGGGCCACGCAAATCAACAGCCGCGACGAGTTTAAGAAGTTTCAGCGGCTGATCGACGAGCAGCAGACGAAACTGCTCACCCTCCGCGGGCTGCTCGACTTCAAGTGGAGCGAGAAGTCGATTCCGCTCGACGAGGTGGAGCCGGCCAAGGAGATCGTGAGGCGGTTCGCCACCGGGGCGATGTCCTACGGCTCGATCTCGAAGGAGGCCCACGAGACGCTGGCTGTGGCGATGAACCGGCTCGGCGGCTGGAGCAACACCGGCGAGGGCGGCGAGGATCCCGTCCGCTACCAGCTCGAGCCCAACGGCGACAGCAAGAACTCGAAGATCAAGCAGGTGGCGAGCGGGCGGTTCGGCGTGACGAGCCTCTATCTCGTGAACGCCAAGGAGATCCAAATCAAGATGGCCCAGGGGGCCAAGCCGGGCGAGGGCGGCCAATTGCCGGGCCACAAGGTCGATCGCGAGATTGCCCGGATCCGGCATAGCACGCCGGGCGTGGGCCTGATCTCGCCGCCTCCCCACCACGACATCTACTCGATCGAGGATCTCGCCCAGCTGATCCACGACCTCAAGAACGCCAACCACCACGCCCGGATCAGCGTCAAGCTCGTGGCGGAGGTGGGCGTGGGCACCGTGGCGGCGGGCGTGTCGAAGGGCAAGGCCGACGTCGTCTTGATCTCGGGCCATGACGGTGGCACCGGGGCGAGCCCGCAGACCTCGATTATGCATGCGGGCCTGCCCTGGGAACTCGGTCTGGCTGAGGCCCATCAGGTGCTCGTGATGAATGACCTCCGCGGCCGGATCGTGGTGCAGACCGACGGTCAGATCCGGACTGCCAAGGACGTGGCCGTAGCCACGCTGCTCGGGGCCGAGGAATTCGGCATCGCCACGGCATCGCTCGTGGTGATGGGCTGCATCATGATGCGGAAGTGCCACTTGAACACCTGCCCGGTGGGCATCGCCACCCAGGATCCAGATCTGCGGGCCCGGTTCGCCGGCCAGCCGGAGCACGTGGTGAACTACTTCTTCCTGCTCGCGGAGGAACTCCGGGAGATCATGGCCAAGCTCGGCTTCCGCACCGTCGCTGAGATGGTGGGCCGGGTCGACCGGCTCGACACCCGGGCCGCGATCGCCCACTGGAAGGCGAAGGGTCTCGACTTCTCCACGATCCTCCACCGGCCGGAGGTTCCTGCCCATGTGAAGACCCACTGCGAGGAGTCGCAGGACCACGGGATCGCGGAGTCGCTCGACATGACGACGCTGCTCGGCCTCTGCAAGCCTGCCCTCGAAGGGAAACAGCCGGTGGAGGTGAACCTGCCGATCCGCAACATCAACCGCACCGTGGGCACGATCCTCTCGAGCGAGGTGACGCGGCGGCACGGGGCGGGCGGCCTGCCCGACGGCACGATCAAGCTCAACTTCCGCGGCTCGGCCGGCCAGAGCCTCTTGGCCTTCGGGGTGCCCGGGGTGCAGGCCACTGTCGAGGGCGACGTCAACGACTACTGCGGCAAGGGTCTCTCCGGCGGGCGGATCATCGTCCGCCCTGACCGCGACGCCCCCTTCAAAGCCGAGGAGCACGTGATCGCCGGCAACGTGGTGGCCTACGGAGCGACGGCCGGCGAGATCTACCTTCGGGGCCTGTGCGGCGAGCGATTCCTCGTGAGGAACTCGGGCGTGGAGGCGGTCGTCGAGGGCACGGGCGACCACGGCTGCGAATACATGACCGGCGGCCGGGCGGTGATCCTGGGCCAGACGGGCCGTAACTTTGCGGCCGGCATGAGCGGCGGTATCGCCTACGTCTGGGACGCCGACGGCTCGTTCCCGACCCGGGTGAACAAGGAGATGGTGGAACTCGAGCCGCTCGACGGTCAGGATCTCGACTACGTCAAGGGCATGGTTTCCAAGCACGTGGAGTACACGGGCAGCTCCCGCGGACAGGAGATCCTCGACCGCTGGGAGAGCGAGAAGTCACGGTTCGTGAAGGTGATGCCCACCGACTACAAACGGGCGCTCGCGGAATTGCGGAAGCTCGCAGACCAGGAACAGGCAGAGGCCAAGCAGGCGGAGGAGAAGGTCCATGGGTGACGTGCGGGGTTTCATGAAGTACGAGCGGCAGGTGTCGGGCTACGCGCCCGTGCCGGAGCGTCTCAAGCACTACAACGAGTTTCTCACGATCCTCCCCGAGGAGGAGATCACGAAGCAGGGCGCTCGCTGCATGGATTGCGGTGTGCCCTTCTGCCACACCGGCTGCCCGCTAGGGAACATCATTCCCGACTTCAACGACCTCGTGTATCGCCAGCAGTGGCACGAGGCCGCCCAGCGGCTCCACGCCACCAACAATTTCCCCGAGTTCACCGGCCGGGTCTGTCCCGCCCCCTGCGAGGCGGCCTGCGTGCTGGGGATCAACGCCGATCCGGTGGCGATCAAGCAGATCGAGATGACGATCGCCGACCGGGCCTTTGACGAAGGCTGGGTGGTGCCCGAGCCGCCGGCCGTGCGGACAGGGAAGCGGGTGGCGGTGGTGGGCAGCGGGCCGGCCGGGCTGGCGGCGGCCCAGCAGCTCAACCGGGCGGGCCATCTCGTGACCGTGTTCGAGCGGGCCGACCGTCCGGGTGGCCTTTTGATGTATGGCATTCCCGACTTCAAGCTTGAGAAGTGGCGGGTCTGGCGGCGGGTTCGGCAACTGGAGGCCGAAGGCGTGGAGTTCCGCTGCGGCGTGAACGTGGGCGTGGATGTGACCACCCAGGCGCTCGTCGACGAATACGACGCGCTCGTGCTCACCGGCGGCTCGACGCTTGGCCGCGACCTGCCGATTCCTGGCCGCGAGCTCCAGGGCGTGCACTACGCGATGGAGTTTCTCCCGCAGCAGAACAAGAAGAACGCCGGCGACGACGTGCCCGGCCAGATCCTGGCCGAGGGCAAGGATGTGATCGTGATCGGCGGCGGCGACA
>JBJOHE010000460.1:0-10687 GCA_046047895.1 Planctomycetota bacterium
CGGCAGCTGGATGGTCGTGCCGTTGGTGAGCGTCTCAAACTCGCTCGAGCCGGCCTCGCCGTTGCTCAGGCCGGCCAGGCCGTCGATCCCGGGTACGTCGAGTTCGGTGCCCGACTTTTCGTCGCTGCTCTTGGCCTTCGTCGACCGTGAGCCCTCGAACTGGAATTCCTGCACCTGGCCGATCTGCGAGAAGAAGGGCACGAGGGTGAGCCGGACGAACCGGCGGTCGTTCGAGACAACCGCTTGAACATTCACGGCCGTGCCCTCGTTCAGCACCGTGATCACGGGCTGCTGGGCCGCCGAGAAGTCGCCCACCACCGGGATCACGGAGGTGACGAAGGGCCGCTGCGTCGTGTCGGAGACGAAGGCCTGCTGGCCGTTGAAGAGGGTCACCTTCGGGGCCTGCATCACGTTCGACCGGGTGTTGCCCTGGGCCGCCTGGATCAGGAAGTAGGCCTCGATGTCGGAGAGGATCGCGAACCCGAAGTTTGCGGCGGAACTCGCCGGGTCGGGCAGACCGGGCAGAGCCGGCACCTGGGCGGCGCCGAAACTGTTCTGGCGGAACGGGATCGAGAAGAAGTTTTGGCCGGTCGCCCCGACCTGGCCCGTGCCGGTGCGGTTTGGCGAGAGGGCGACGCCCGGGTTGCCCGTGTTGTCGAGGCCGATCGTCTGCGAGGCGCCGCCCTGGGCCGCCACCAGGCCGAGAGACTCGGGTGAGACCGAGCCGTTGCTCGAGGTCGGCACGGCCGTCATGTTGAGCGGTTCGTTCACGCCGGTCTGAATGTTGAAGTCGAAGTCGACGCCGATCCGCTCGAAGAACGTGTCGTTCAGCGTGATGAACCGCACTTCGATCGTCACCTGGAGATCCTGGAGCCGGCGGAGCTGTTCGAGCAGGTCGGCGATCTCTTCGTGCACCTCCTGGGTCTGCCGGACGACGAGGCTGAGATTCGTGTCGAAGGGTCGGATCGCTCCTTGGCCGCCCACGACGTCCCAACTGTCGGCCGCCACCGTGCTCTGGATCAGGTCGATCAGCGGCTGGAAATTCTGGGTCGAGCCGCCGGCCGCCGGTGGACCGAAAGGAATCGATGGCGTCGACCCCATCGCGGCCCCGCCTCCCGATTGGACCTGCGCGAGCGAGGTCGGGTTGATCGCCGCCTCGCCACCGCGGGCCACTGGCCCGATGCCGGCGGGCGTCGGCCCGACCTGCACCGAGAGCGAGTTTCGCAGGGCGGCCTGGTTGTAGCCCTCCCGCAGGGCACCGGTGATGCCGAGGCCGTCGGAGGAGAAGTTCGGGATCGGCATCACGAGGTCGGCGACGGGGTATGTGACCGCGTAGACATCACCCTTCACGAGCCGCGGGCTGGTCACCTTCAGCACCTCGTCGCGGACGACGTAGCCGAGGTGGAGCGGCTCGAGCAGGAGCTTGAGGGCGCTCTTGAGCGAGATCGGCTGGTCGAGCGAGAGGGTGACGGGCGTGTCGCTGCTGACCGCTTCCTGATCAAGCCCGACCATGTCGAGGTGGATCGACACGCCCGCCTGCTTGCCCAACGCGTCGAGCACGGTGGCCAAGGGCTGGTTTCGGTAGGACGGCTGAACCTTCTCGTCGAGTTTCTGCTGGATCTCCAACTCGGCGGCGGTGGCCCGCGAGCGGCCCTCGGCGAGCAACTCGGCGCGGGTCTTCGTCAGATCGGCCCACTCCTTGGAATCGGGGAACTCGATCGGCCCGGTGATCGGCCGGCCGGACCGCTCGACATCTTCCATCACGTCGAGGAAGCCCGTCTCCTGGCCGTCGGCGATGGTTCGCTGGGTGTCGAGCCGGCGGATCGTGCGGCTCTGGGCCAGCAGCTGGCGGACGACGGGATTGTCGGGGGCGAGCTGGCCGGCCTTCTTGGCCACCGCCTCGGCCTCGGGAAACCGCTGCTGGTCGATGAGCGTGTTGTATTCTTCGACGAGCATCGCGATCCGCTGGTCCACCTCCACCCGCTGGGCCCGTTCCCGATCGATCTGGGCTTCGACCTCCGCGTTCCGTCGCTCGAGCGCCAACTCCGCCCGCCGCTTGCCGGTGGCCTCCTCGATGTCGAGCCTGGTTCGCTCGATCCGCCGAAGCAGCTGGCTGCGGGCGTCGTCGGAGAGGGTTTGGGATGCGAGCCCGGCGGCGACCTCGTCGAGCAGCGCCAGCGCGTCGCCGGGCGACTTCTGGGCCAGCCGCTTCGCCTCCAGCTGCCGTGCGGCCACCTCGGCGGAGATCCGGGCCGTTCGCAGGCCTTCGGGTTCGGCGGGATCGGAGGGCGGAAGGGCTCCGGCTTCCCGCGTCGCGGTGCCGGCCGCCGGGCCCGCCTGGCGGGCCGACCGCTCGATCGCCTGCTGGATCACCTGCCGGGCTTCGGCGGCATCCGCGGCCGAGGATTCGTCGGCGGCGGTGAGGGGCCGGAGGCAGGTGAGCAGTCCTACCATCACCACCACCTGGCTGAGGACGAGGCGGCGGGCGGACGCGGCATGGGTATGCGACATGGCTTCGCGGTTCCTGGGGAAAAAACCAGAGGGCGGGAGAAGTACCGCTGCATGCTGTCGCGGGTCAAGGCCATGTCGCCACCGTCTCAGCCGGCGGAAGCCCGGTGGTTTGGGCGAGCGGGGCCGTTTCGGTGGCGCGACCGAGGCCACATCAACACGAGGGCCCTCTTCTCGAGGCTCGTGTTCCGGCAGACCCGTGGGGGCAGGCTTGAAGCCTGCCCGAATCCGGGAGGATACGTCTTGACGACGCCGGGCTTCAGGCTGCGGGATGCGACCACCGCCGCTATGGCCGGCCGGCGACACTGGCTCCGCGCCGAAGGACGGCCTTTTCGACGGTGTCGATCAGCTGATCGATCCGGAATGGCTTGAACAACACAAGATCGATCCCGGCCTGTCTGGCCTTCACGATCGAGTGGCCGGGGTCGTAGCCGAAGCCCGTCATCAGAATCAGCGGTACCGGCGTGAGGATTTCCTGGAGCCGAAGGAGCAGCTGGTGGCCGCTCATGTCTGGGAGCCGGATGTCGGAGATGATCGCGTCATAGGCGTCGCTGCCGCCCGCCCGCACCATTGAGACCGCCTCTGCGCCGTCGCGGGCCGTTTCCACCGTGCAGCCCGATCGCTCCAAAAGGGCGTGGGCGGCGGCCCGGACCTGCTCGTCGGAATCGACCACGAGAACCCGGCGCCCCTCGAGCGTGGCCCGCCGCGCGGCCTGCCGTCTTTGGGCATGGGCGACGCTTGGGGCCATCTGTTCTCCGACCCTGTGAATCACCTGCTTGATGTCGCGGGCGTTCTTGAGGATCCGCTGGAGCCGCTCGACCACGTCGGCGTCGTGGCCGATGTAGCGTTCCATCACCCCCACGGCGTCGTTGAGGATGTCGTCGACCGGCAGGGCCACGGCGCCGTGGATCGCCTCGATGCTCTCGGCGGCCGTCGAGGCCTTTTCCGCCACGAGCAGTTCGAGGGTGTTGAGGGCGGCCGCCACGTCGCGGGAGAAGATCTCCAGAAACTGGAGGTCGGTGGCGGAAAACCCACCGGGCTCCGGGCTCTCTACGTTGAAGGTGCCGATCACCTCGTCGTGCAGCAGGAGCGGCACGGTCATCGAGCTCTTCGCTCCCTTGCAGCCCTCGAGGTAGAGCGGATCCTTGGTGGTGTCGGCGCAGGTGTAGCTCCGGCCCGTGGCCGCCACATAGCCGGTCACGCCGTTGCCCTCGGGATGTGCGTAGAGCACCCGCGCCTCCGCCTCCGGCTGCATCCCTTCGGCCAGCAGCTTGTCGAGCCGCCCGGTCTGCTTGTCGAGCAGCCGGATTTCGAGCACGTCGAACTGCAGCAGATCTTTGGAGTAGTGGATGATGTTGCTCTTGAGCAGCTCGATCCGCTCGTCGATCGTCATATCGGCAAGCTCGCTCGGCGAGAGGTCGGCCAGCCGCTCGCCCGCGGCGTGGATCGCCGCCCGCTTCTGCTGCTCGAGCATCGCATGGGTCACGTCCCGCACCGACACGACCGTTCGCATCACCGGCCCCGGCTCCCCTGCCACCGGAAAGGCGACGGACGCCTGGACGTCGAAGTAGCGATTGGCCGAGGTGCGGAGCGTCGCCGTGGCCGCCTGGCCGCTGCGGAGGGCCTCGCGAAAGCTGGCCATCTCCTGGGAGGGCAGGTCGAGGGCGGCGAAGAAGTCACAGCCAGGCCCGTGGTCTTCGCCGCCGCACCAGGCGGCGAACCGTTCGTTGGCCCAGCGGATCGTCGAGCCGTTCTCGAGCACGGCCACACCATCTGGCAGATGGGCGATCACCTCGCGGTCCTGTTCCGGGGACGACGAGCCGTCCGATGCTGCCGCAGACGCCACCAACCGCCCTCCGAGAGATGCGTCACTGACTTTCCATGGGCCGAGTATAAATTCAGTCGAACTCCGGCGACAAACCGCGGCCGCCGTTGTCGCTGCCCGACCGGCCTCTATACTCCTTCAGGAGCTGACCGGCGACGGTGACCTGTGGGCTGCCAGATCCGGTCCGCCCGACCCCCCGAGAGCCTCCTGTGAGCGAACCGTCCTTCCTCGAGCGGCACCAGTTCCTGATCTATCGCCTGTTCTCCCTGTCGGGCCTCGTCCCGGTGGGAGCCTTTCTGGCGGTCCACCTGCTCACCAATGCGTCGGTGCTCGCCGGTCCGGCCGCGTTTCAGTCGCGGGTCGACATGATCCATTCCCTGGGGCCGCTGCTGGTGCCCGTGGAGTTCGCCTTCATCTTTCTGCCGCTGCTGTTCCATGCGGCCGTCGGGTTTCTGATCATCGCCAATGGGCTGCCGAACGTCGGCTCCTACCCCTACGTGGGGAACGTGCGATACACGCTCCAGCGGGCGACCGGGATGATCGCGTTCGTGTTCATCGTCTGGCATGTGCTCCAGCTCCACTGGCTCGGCACGCCGGTCGGAGGCGGGCAGTTCGACCCGCACCACGCCTCCAGCACCGCGGCCGCGGCGCTTCGGCCGCTCTGGGTCTCGGCCCTCTATGCCGTGGGGGTGCTGTCGGCCGTGTTTCACTTTGCCAACGGGCTCTGGACCCTGGGCATCACCTGGGGCATCTGGACGAGTCCGGCGGCGATGCGGCGGGCGAATGCGGTGAGCGTGGTGGTCGGCGTGCTGCTCGCAGTGGCCGGGCTTGGCGGGCTTGGCGGGATGCGACGGGTCGACATCGAGCAGGCTCGGGCCACTGAGAGCTGGATGGAGGAGCAGCGGGAGCAGCGACTGCCGCCGGTCACGGGGACACCGTCTGTGCACCCGACCGCGGCCACGGTGAAGGGAGAGTGAAGAGATGGCTCAGCCGAGAATCCTGGTGGTGGGAGGCGGTCTTGCCGGCTTGGCTGCGACGATGCGGCTGGCCGAACTGGGCGTGCATGTCGATCTCGTGAGCCTCGTGCCGGTGAAGCGGTCGCACAGCGTCTGTGCGCAGGGCGGCATCAACAGTGTCAACGCCCTCACCCGGCAGCAGGGCGACACCGAGTGGAAGCATTTCGACGACACCGTTTACGGCGGTGACTTCCTCCAGCACCAGCCGCCAGTCAAGGAAATGGCCGACTGGGGGCCGCGGATCGTCGATTTGATGGATCGGCTCGGGGTCCCTTTCAACCGCACCCCCGAGGGCTTTCGGGACCAGCGGCGGTTCGGCGGCACGCTCTTCAAGCGGACGAGCTTCGCCGGCGCCACCACGGGGCAGCAACTGCTCTACGCGCTGGACGAGCAGGTGCGGCGCCGCGAGGTGGAGGGCATGGTCACAAAGTACGAGTTCTGGGACTTCCTCGCCCCGGTGCTCGACGATGACGGCCGGTGCCGCGGCGCCGTCTGCCAGGATCTCGTGACGATGCAGATCCGGGCATTCCCGGCCGATGCCGTGGTGCTCGCCACGGGGGGCAACGGTCTGATCTACGGTCGCAGCACGATGTCGATGGTGTGCACCGGCAGCGCCGTCAGCCGGGCGTATCAAGCCGGTGCCTGGTATGGCAACGGCGAATTCATCCAGGTGCATCCCACGGCGATCCCGGGGGCCGACAAGCTGCGGCTCATGAGCGAGAGCGCCCGGGGCGAGGGTGGGCGAGTCTGGGTGCCGCGGACGCCCCAGGATCCGCGGGATCCCCGGCAGATCCCCGAGGCGGAGCGGTGCTACTTCCTCGAGGAAAGGTATCCGAAGTATGGCAACCTCGTGCCGCGAGACATTGCCACGCGGGAAATCTTCGACATCTGCACCAACGAGGGGCTGTCGGTTGAAAAGGACCGGCTGTGCGTCTATCTCGACCTCACCCACATTCCCCGCGAGACGCTCAATCGCAAGCTCGGCGGCATCCTTGAGATCTATGAGAAGTTCCAGGGGGTCGATCCGCGAAGCGTGCCGATGAAGATTTTTCCCGCCGTGCACTATTCGATGGGCGGGCTGTGGGTCGACTATGAGCGGAGCGGCTCGGGTGGCATGGTGGAGGGCTCGCCTCGGAATCAGCAGACGAGCATTCCCGGGCTGTATGCGATCGGTGAATGCGACTACCAGTATCACGGGGCGAATCGGCTCGGGGCCAACTCACTCCTGTCGTGCATCTTCAGCGGCCTGTTCGTGGCACCGAGCCTGTTGGCTGCCAGGGAAGAAGCCGCCGGGGCCGGCGATCCGACCCGGTTCTTCGAGGCAGAGGTTCGCCGGCAGGACGAGCGGCACCGCCAGCTCCTGGGGCGGACTGCAGGGAATGAGAATCCGTATGATCTCCACCAGCAGCTGGGCAATCTCATGACCCGCGTGGCCACGGTCGTTCGGCGAAACGAGCAGCTTGCCGAGGCCTACGGCGAGGTCTGCAGCATGGCTGAGCGGTGGCACCACTGCGCCGTGTCCGACACCGGCAACTGGACGAACCAAAACGTCGTCTTCACCAAGGCCCTCGGCGACATGTTTCCGGTCGCCAAGCTGATCCTCAAGGGGGCGCTTCAGCGGGACGAGTGCCGCGGGGCTCACTTCAAGCCCGAGTTTGCGATGCCTGGGATCGAGGCGACTGATCCGGCCGAAAAGCGGGCGGAGGCCGAGCGGTGGTGCGACCGGTTCGAGGAAAACACCCGCCGCTGGCTGAAGTCGACGATCGCTGCCTGCGGGCCCGACGGCGAGCCCGAGATCAGCTATCAGGATGTCGACACCTCGCTGATCCCGCCTCGGCCGCGGCTCTACGGACTGGTCGGCGGCGAGGTGATCGAAGAGGTCTGGAAGGAGCGGCAGGCGGCTCGAGCAGAAGCCGATGGCGATGCGGTCCATCTGGCGGCGGCCGCGGCACACTGACCATCATGACGAGGAGCAACAACCGATGATCAAGGCTGCGGAAATCGAGGGGCATGGTTCGGCAAACGGCCATTCGGCCGCAGGCCGCCGGGTGAGGGTGCGGATTCTCCGGCAGGACGTGTCCGGGGGGGAGAGCTATTGGGAGCGGTTCGAGGTCCCTTATGAGCCCAACCTCAACGTGATCAGCGTGCTCCAGAAGATCGCCGCCCAGGCCCGCACCCAGGACGGTCGACCGGTGCCGCCCGTCGCCTGGGACTGCTGCTGCCTGGAGGAGGTCTGCGGCTCCTGCACGATGCTGATCAACGGCCGAACCCGGATGGCCTGCTCGGCTCTGGTGGACAAGCTATTGGCCGATGAGCCGGGCGAGATTGAACTCCGGCCGATGTCGAAGTTTCCGGTGGTCCGTGATCTCGTCGTGGATCGGCGGCGGCTCTTCCGTTCGCTCGAGCGGGTGAAGGCCTGGGTGCCGGTGGACGATTCCTACGACCACGGGCCCGGCCCGCGGATCTCTCCCGAGCAACAGCAGGATGCCTACCCGCTCGCGGAGTGCATCAGTTGTGGCTGCTGCCTCGAGGCCTGTCCGCAATTCACGAAGATCGAACTCACCCGCCGCGACGACGAGTCGGAGGCCGACTTTGACGCCCGGCGGCGAGAGGCCTTCGACGGAAATTTCGTCGGTCCGCACGCGATCAGCCAGGCCATGCTCTTCAACTCCCATCCCACAGGCGGCATGATCGCCGACGAGCGGCTGGAGGCCCTGACCTCCAAGGGGGGCATTCAGATGTGCGGCAACGCGCAGAATTGCGTGGCGGTCTGCCCCAAGCGGATTCCCCTGACCCGCTCGATCGCCCGGGCGGGCCGGGCGGCCACGGTCTGGGCCATCAAAAAGATCTTCGACCGCTAGCCGAATTCGCCGTCGTGGCAGCGGTTACGTCCAGGGGCTGAACGCTGTCGGCTGCGGAGATTTGCTCCTTGCCGAGGGGGCGTGGTAGGGTTCAGCATCCAAGCGGCGGCCCATTGCGTGGCTGCCGGAGATGTTTCGCGGGCCCGGCGGGCGGCAGGACGCCCCGCGGCCGACGTGGAACCAGACACCGAACGATTCGAGGAACACGAGTGGTCAGGGAAGAGAGCGGTGGACGCCCGACGGAGCCGGGCCGTTCCCCCGGCAGGGGCCGCCGCCGTCGACGTCCGTCCCGCGGGCAAGGCGAGCGTGCTGAAGTGGAGGTCCGGGACGACGGGCCCGCCCGGGACGATGGTGGCGGACAGCCGCCCCCCCAGCGCCGGGCCGCCGACATGGCCGAGGTGGGATTCCATGCCCTTGGCCTGTCCGAGGCCACGCTGGCGGCCGTCGATCGGGCTGGCTACACGGTGCCGACGCCCGTTCAGGCCGGCCTGATCCCGCGGGCGATTCAGGGCGTCGACGTGCTGGGGCAGGCCCGCACCGGTACCGGGAAGACCGCCTCGTTCGTGCTGCCGATTCTGGAGCAGATGGCCAAGCCCGGCCGTGGCGGCAGCCCCCGAGCCCTCGTGCTCGTGCCTACCCGCGAGCTTGCCGTCCAGGTCAAGGACGAATTCGAGAAACTCGCGCACGGCTCCGGCATCCACTGCGTGGCGGTCTACGGAGGCAAGCCGCTCAAGGGGCAGATCGACAAACTGGCGAAGCATCCGGCGGTGGTGGTGGGCACCCCTGGCCGCGTCCTCGATCATCTGAGCCGCGGAACGCTCAATCTCGCCGCCCTCGAGATCGTGACGCTCGACGAGGCCGACCGGATGCTCGACATCGGCTTCCGACCCGACATCGAGAAGATTCTTCGTCGCTGTCCCGACAGCCGGCAGACCCTCCTGCTTTCCGCCACCGTTCCGCCGCCGGTGCAAAAGCTGGCCACCCGCTACATGCGGGATCCGGAAATCATGGACTTCTCGACCAACGAACTCGCGGTCGAGACGATCGAGCAGCGGTATTTCACGGTCGATCCCACGCGAAAGTTCGACCTCCTGGAACGGCTGCTCGAGCGGGAGGAGCCCCGCCAGGTGATCGTCTTCTGTCGCACGAAGCGGGGGACCGACAAGATCCATGAGCGGCTCTCCCGCCGCCGCAGCCGTCGCCGCGGCGACGATGCAGCCGACGTCGCCTGCATTCATGGAGACCTCGCCCAGAACGTCCGCGACCGAGTGATGCGGCAGTTTCGCGACGGCAGCGTCAAGATTCTCGTCGCCACCGACGTGGTCGGCCGGGGCATCGACGTTTCGAGCGTCTCGCACATCGTCAACTACGACATTCCGGAATTCTGCGACGACTATGTCCATCGCGTGGGCCGCACCGGCCGGATGGGCCGTGAGGGGATCGCCTACACCTTCGTC
Source organism: Planctomycetota bacterium (assembly GCA_046047895.1). Taxonomy (GTDB): domain Bacteria; phylum Planctomycetota; class Planctomycetia; order Pirellulales; family UBA1268; genus QWPN01. The sequence goes on from JBJOHE010000460.1 coordinate 9,668, forward strand.
AGTCCCGAGGAGGGGCCGCAGCTGACCCGGATCGAAATGCGAATCGAACGGCTGCTGGAACGCGATGAGATCCCTGGCTTCGAGGCGTTTGATCGGCGGCCTGCTCCCGCTCCGGTCGAACAGGTGCCCACCGGGGGCTTCGCCCAGGCTGCCGCCGACCGCAGCGGCTCGGAGCCGGCCGCCCCACCGGCCCCGGCGAAGCCCGCCTCGGCAGCGCTCCTCGGTAAAGGCCGGGGGGCCAAGCGGCATCGTCGGGCGCTCTGAGGGTCGACGGATCGAGGCCCGTGGAATCGGACCGATGGCAGACGGCGAGCTTCGGCAGCTGCGACAGCGGCTCGAGAGCCTGGCCAGGGCCGGAGTGACCCTGCTGCCACGGGCGGGTCGGGCAGGGTCCGGTGCGGAAGTCCGGGCGACGTCCGTCCCAGCCGCCGCTGAGCCAGCGACCATCGCGGTCCCTGCCGACCGGCCTGCGGCCCTTCAGCTTCTCCAGGCAGAGGTGGCCGGCTGCATGGCCTGCCCGGAACTCGCGGTCGGCCGCACGCAGACTGTCTTCGGGGCGGGGGCGGCCTCCGCCCGCCTGGTGTTTCTGGGCGAGGCACCAGGGGCCGACGAGGATGCCAGCGGCCAGCCCTTTGTGGGGCCGGCCGGCCAACTCCTGACGAAGATCATCGAGGCCTGCACCCTCCGGCGGGATGAGGTCTACATCATGAACGTGCTCAAGTGCCGCCCCCCGGGCAATCGCACACCGCTCCCTGACGAGGTGGAGCACTGCCGGCCGTTCTTCGAGCGGCAGCTCGCGATCCTCCGGCCGGAGTTCATCTGCTGCCTGGGCACCACCGCGGCCCGGGCCCTGCTCCAGACTGGGGAGTCGATCGGCAAACTCCGCCGCCGCTGGTTCACCTATGCCGACGCCCAGGTCATCTGCACCTACCATCCCTCCTATCTCCTCCGCACCCCAGCCGCCAAGCGGGATGTCTGGGACGACATGAAGCTCCTCATGGCCCGCATGGGCGTCGACCT
>JBJOHE010000461.1:0-3519 GCA_046047895.1 Planctomycetota bacterium
TGGAAGAGCGCCCAGCCGCCTTCGGTGGCCGCGGCCTTCTGGTAGGCCACGATCCGCTCTGCAGCGTCTGGCTCGTCGGAGAGCTTCGTGCCCCAGATGAACTCGATCTGGCCAGAGCGCAGGAAGTAATCGGCCCCGAGGTGCACGGCTGAGAGCACGGGAGAGGCTGCATCCTTGGTCGTCGCCTGGCCGCTGGTCTTGGCCGATTCGAGAAACGCCTTGAGATCCTGGAGGCCAGCGTCGGGGCCGGGGATTTCCTTGGACTCGCCACCGCCGCAGCCGGCGGTCAGGAGGCCGAGCGTCGCAGTCACGAACAGCCCGGCGACCGTGGTTCGCCAGCCCTGGTTGCCGCGTGAGGGAGTGCTCGCTTCAACAATCATCAAAGTCCCTCCGCCTCGCCGCCTTCGCGGCTGCCCACAGCCTGCCATACGCCCAAATCAACGGTTTCGCTGACGAACCGGGTTGAGGCGTCGGCGAAGACCGCGACCGCGCCGCCAGGATGGTAGCTCGACGCGGCGATGTGAGCCTGCGTGTAGTTGGTCGAGCCGCAGTTCCAGCGTTGGCCACCGGGTGACGGGGCGTTCCAATTCGGGGGGAGCGTGTGGGTGTACATGAAGGTAAAGACAAAGTCGCGATGGAGCTGATTGCCCGTGTAGACGATCGTCTGCGTGGCCGTGCGGTCGCCGGTGGTACCGCACTGCCGCACGCCCGTGCCGTTGACGAGTTGGGTTCCCGAGAAGGCCTGGCTGCCGATGTAGGCCGCCGTGTGGTCCCGGGAATTTGACTGCCAGTCGGCGGTGCCCCGCATCACCTCGGCGAACATCGCCGTGTTGGAGGTGCCGTCGGTCACCTGGGCCACCTTCAATCCCTGCATCACCGAGCCCTGGGGCGGATCCGGCAGGGCGAAGATGCCGTCAATGTCAGTGCCACCCCGCATGTTAGCGCCGCCGACGCAGGCCATGTAATTGCAGCGGCCCGACGGAAGCGACGTTCCCCACGAAGGCACGCTGCCGGTCGAGGGATCGGACGGGCAGCGGAACGAGGCCACTTGTTGCGTGCGGGCGGCGGCGTTGGCGTTGGCCTTCGCCGCGATGCCCGAGTGGATCGGCTGGTCGTCATTGGTGCCGTAATCGAGATCGAAGAGTTTGAAGCCCGACGACTCTTCGAAAAACGGCATGATCAGGACGAGCGTGGGCGCCGAATTCTGCGAGGTCGGGGGCACCGTGATTTTCTGACCGCGACGCGGGTCGACGTACGATTTGGTGAACCTGCGCGGTGGAAGCCGCTTGTTCGCGCTCTCATAGTTGAGCGCCGCCAATGCCACCTGACGGATGTTGTTGCTGCACTGAATCCGGCGGGCGCTTTCACGGGCGCTCTGCACGGCCGGCAGCAGCAGACCAATGAGCGTGGCGATGATTGCGATCACCACCAAGAGTTCAACCAAAGTGAACGCTGTTCGACTGTTGTCGCCGCGTGGCCGCTGAAGATGTTGCATGGTCTGCACCTTTTCCTTGAACCTGACGAAACGTGAGTGGACCACTCGCCTGCCCGCCACCCGCCGCCTCACCGAATGGTAGTAGGACACGGGAGGCGAAGCCAAGCGGATTCAAGGCGGCGAGCGCCATCGGTGGGGGCGGCGCGAAAGGCACACCTCACACGACTTTGTTTGCCGAGCAATCGCGTCAGTCGTGGCGTGCCCATGAGAGGGGACGCGCGGTGGGCCGTCCGTTTGGGATCAAGCCGCCTGGCGTTGGGTTGACAGGCTGGAAAAAAACCGTATTAATATTGGTCAGTGAGGCGGGGTTGACTGGTGGCCGGCTTTGATGCCGGGCCGCTGGCGAGGGATGAAGAAAGGGCTGCTCCTGGGCATTGCGTGATGGCCGTCGCGGTGAGATGAGATCGGGTTGATCCGATCGCGTCTTTCGGCCAGGGACTCACCAGGAGCCATGTTCGCCCCATCTGGCCGTTCACTCTTCGAACGGCCGCCGCAGGACGTTCACGGCAATCGGTGTTTGCCCCTTCGCGGTGACATCCTGCAACGGCCCGGAATGCCCGGTTTTTCCGGCTGCGGAATCGAGGTGCTGCATGATCCGAAATCCCCAGACACCGGGTGTCGGCCCGCAGCGCCGAGCCCGCGCGGGATTTACACTCGTGGAGCTCCTCGTCGTGATCGCGATCATCGCGACGCTGATCGGGCTGCTCCTGCCAGCTGTGCAGAGCGCGCGGGAATCTGCCCGCCGGACCTCATGCCGCAACCAGCTGCGGCAGATGGCGCTGGGCTGCATCAATTATCTTGACGCCCACAAGTCGCTGCCATCCGGGGGCTGGGCCGCGCCTTTCACTGCGGAGCCCGATCGTGGCTCAGGGCCCGATCAGCCAGGCAGTTGGTATTACGGACTCCTGCCCTTCATCGAGCAGCAGACCCTGGCCGACTTGGGGAAGGGTCTCAATCCGAATTCCTCGGGATTTCGCACGGCCAGCCAGACTCTCCATGCGACGGCCGTGCCCCTCTTCAACTGTCCCTCCCGACGGGCGGCTCAGCCGTATCCCCAGGCCTGGGGAACGATGCGAGTGCAGACCTGGGTGGCGAGCATGCCGGCGGTGGCCAAGGGCGACTATGCGGCCAATTCGGGCGATTCGCTGACCCATGCCGGTCTCGGGTTCGGCTCCGATGTCTACGCGCTGCCCGTGAACTACGCCCGGGCGGCGAACTTTGATTGGACCGACGTCAGCACCCCGGGCACCCGTTTTCATCAGACTGGAGTGATCCACTATCGCAGCCGAATCGGAATCAAGGACATCGCCGACGGCACCAGCAAGACCTACTTGATCGGCGAGAAGTTTCTCAGCCCGGAGGCCTACACCCAGTTGCTGCCCGGCGGGGCAGGGCGGTTTGGAGATAACCAGGGACTCTGGGCGGGATTCGAGTGGGACAACCACCGCGTGGCCTGGAATCCGGCCAGTTCGCTCCGCCGCGAGGATTATCAGCCGCGGCAGGACGTGGCCGGCGTCGACAACCCCGGCTACCTCGCCTTCGGCAGCGCCCACCCTGGCGGCCTCAGCATGGCGATGTGCGACGGCTCGGTCCACGGCGTCTCTTACACCATCGACGCAAATGTGCATCGCTATCTCGCCAATCGACTCGATGGCGAGGCTGTGTCGATCGACCAGCAGTAGCAGGATTCTTCCCCGAAATCACAGAGCATGACTGGCACCCCACTTTGCAGATCGACGCGGAGGCCTTGCGGCGCGGGAGCGACGGCTCGCGCTTCCGGCTCAGGGCCGGCTCTCGAGCTTGAACTGCACGTTGTTGGCGGCCATGCCGGGATCGTCGTAGGAGATCTCCTGGCCGATCGCGGTCTCGGTGTTGTAGCGGCTCGGCAGGGTCTCGCGGCCACCGACCGGCTTGGAGATCCGGACGCGGTAGAGTCCGAAGTGGACGCCGCCCGGAAGCGACGGGTCGGGCAGGTCTTCGGGGGCCACCGTCGGCGCGACGTCACCGAAGGGATTGGTCTCTCC
>JBJOHE010000462.1:0-3343 GCA_046047895.1 Planctomycetota bacterium
TCTCAGCGCTCGGCCCGGGCGGCCTCAACCGGAAGCGGGCCGGATTCGAAGTGCGAGACGTGCACATCTCCCACTACGGCCGGATCTGCCCGATCGAGACGCCGGAAGGCACGAACATCGGCCTGATTTCCAGTCTGGCCATCTACTCGGGCGTCGACTCCTATGGATTCCTGGTCACGCCGTACCGGAAGGTGTCCAAGGGCAAGCTGACCGACGACGTGGTCTGGCTTCGGGCCGACGAGGAGCATGAAGCCCACCTCGCTCCGGCCGACGCTCCCGTGGAAAACGGCAGGATCGTGGGTGACACGATCATCGCCCGCTACCGCGGCGACTTTGTGCTCGTGCCGGCCGAGGAGATCCAGTTTATCGACGTGGCTCCCAGTCAGATGGTGGGCGTGTCGGCCGGATTGATTCCCTTCCTTGAGCATGACGACGCGAACCGGGCTTTGATGGGCTCCAACATGCAGCGGCAGGCCGTGCCGCTCCTCGTTGCGGAGCCGCCGATCGTGGCCACCGGTATGGAACGGGACGTGGCGGCGAATTCCGGCCTCCTCGTGCGGGCTGCGCGGAAGGGCACCGTCAGCTATGTCGATGCCGACACGATCGAAGTCACTCCCGCCGGCGGGGGCGTCGGCGTGGATACCTATCCCCTGCGGAAGTACGTGGGGCTCAACGAGCGGACCTGCCAAAACCAAAAGCCGATCGTTTCGCTCGGCCAGAAGGTCGAGAAGGGCGAGGTGCTCGCCGACGGCGCTGCGACCTTCAAGGGCGAACTCGCCCTCGGCCGCAACGTGCTCGTGGGCTTTATGGCCTGGGACGGCTTCAACTTCGAGGATGCGATCATCATCAGCGAAGAACTCGTGGAGGACGACGTCTACACCTCGATCCACATCGAGGAATACGACATCGAGATCCGCGACACGAAGCTCGGCCGTGAGGAGTTCACCCGCGACATTCCCAACGTGGGCGAGCGGGCCCTTCACAATCTCGACGAGGGGGGCATCGTTCGGATCGGCACCTATGTCCGCCCCGGTGACATCCTCGTGGGCAAGGTTTCGCCCAAGAGCAAGACGGAACTCACGCCGGAAGAAAAGCTGCTCCATGCGATCTTCGGCCGGGCCGGCGAAGACGTGAAGAACGATTCGCTCGAGGTGCCCTCGGGCGTCGAGGGGATCGTGATCGCGACCGAGAAGTTCTCCCGGCAGATGAGCCTCTCCGAAGAGGAGCGGCGGGAGTTTCAGAAGCAGCTCAAGGAAGCCGAGAGCGAGGGGAACCTGCGGGTGGCCGAGGCCTTCGCCGAGCTCGTCACCGAGATCGAGAAGGTCATCGGGAAGCCCTTGCCGGCCGCCGACGGCAGCCCGCTGGTTCGCAATCAGGATCACAAGGTGGTCGCCGAACGGGCGGCGGCCTTCAAGCCCGACGAGTTCGACAGCCGGTCGCCCCAGAAGAAGGCCGACGTCGACAAGATCCTGAAGGCGATGTGGCCCGCCGTGGAAGAGGCGATCGATGCGAAGGAGCGGCGGCTCAACAGCATGAAGCGGGGCGACGAGCTCCGGCCCGGCGTGTTGCAGATGGTGAAGGTCTACGTCGCAGCCAAGCGGGTGATTTCGGTCGGCGACAAGATGGCCGGCAGGCACGGCAACAAGGGTGTGATCGCGAAGATCCTGCCCAAGGAAGACATGCCCTTTCTGGCCGACGGCACGCCCCTGCAGATTCTCCTCAATCCGCTCGGCGTGCCGAGCCGGATGAACGTGGGGCAGATCCTCGAGACCCACCTCGGCTGGGCCGGCAAGCTGCTTGGCTTCCAGGCGATCACCCCCGTCTTCGATGGAGCGAGCGAGGAAGACATCAACAAGGTGCTCGACGACGCCAATCTGCCGCGGCACGGCAAGGCCCAGCTCTTCGACGGCCGCACCGGCGAGCCGCTCGAGCAGGAGACGACCGTGGGCTACATCTACATGCTGAAGCTCCACCACCTGGTGGATGACAAGGTGCATGCCCGCTCGACCGGCCCCTACTCGCTCATCACCCAGCAGCCGCTGGGCGGCAAGGCGCGGTTTGGCGGCCAGCGGTTTGGTGAAATGGAAGTCTGGGCCCTCGAGGCCTATGGAGCCGCCTACATCCTTCAGGAGTTGCTCACCGTCAAGAGCGACGACGTGGAGGGGCGGACGAAGATCTACGAGAGCATGGTCAAGGGCGAGAACACGCTCGAGGCCGGCACGCCCGCGAGTTTCGATGTGTTGACGAACGAGATCCGCGGTCTCGCCCTCAACATGCAGTTGGAGAAGAGACGGATGTAGTCCGCGGCTTGTCCGCGCGGCACGCCGGACGGCCTCGATCGGCCGTCCGGCAATCGAAGTTTCCCCCGACAGCACCCCCAATCAGCCCCGTCCCGAGGAGAGTCACCAGTGAGCATCGGTGAAGCCACCTACGATCGCGTCAACGACTATTCGGCCGTCAAGATCAGCCTGGCCCGGCCGCACGATATCCGGAGCTGGTCGTTCGGTGAGGTGAAGAAGCCCGAGACGATCAACTACCGCACGTTCCGTCCCGAAAAGGACGGCCTGATGTGCGAGAAGATCTTCGGCCCTGAGAAGGACTGGGAGTGTTCCTGCGGCAAGTATCGTGGGATGAAGTACAAGGGGATGATCTGTGACCGCTGCCAGGTGAAGGTCACCCACAGCCGGGTCCGACGGAAGCGGATGGGCCACATCGAGCTGGCGGCGCCGGTCGTCCACATCTGGTTCTTCAAGGCGATGCCCAGCCGGCTCGGCGCGCTGCTCGACATGAAGACCTCGAGCCTGGAGAAGGTGATCTACTTCCAGGATTACGTGGTCCTCGACCCGAAGGACACGCCCCTCAAGAAGCAGCAGCTGCTGACCGAGGAGGAGTTTCGCGAGGCGCGGGCCACCTACGGCGACGGCGCATTCGAGGCCGAGATGGGCGCCGAGGCGGTGCGGAAGCTGCTGCTGGGGCTCGATCTTGTGACCCTGTCGAAGGAACTGCGGGAAGAGTTGGCCACGACCAATTCCAAGCAAAAGAAAAAGGACCTGGTCAACCGGCTGAAGATCGTGGAGGCCATCCGAGACAGCGAGAACAAGCCGGAGTGGATGGTGCTCGACGTGATTCCGGTGATTCCGCCTGACCTCCGTCCGCTCGTGATGCTCGACAGCGGCAACTTCGCCACCAGCGACCTCAACGACCTCTATCGCCGGATCATCAACCGCAACAACCGGCTCAAGAAGCTGGTCGACCTCAATGCGCCGGAGGTGATCATCCGCAACGAGAAGCGGATGCTTCAGCAGTCGGTCGACGCGCTCTTCGACAACAACCGCTGCAAGCG
>JBJOHE010000463.1:0-2569 GCA_046047895.1 Planctomycetota bacterium
GCTTCGCTGCTGAGCGTTGTGAGTCCGCAGAACGGCTCGTTTGTAATCCGCAGGGCCGTTTCCAGCGGTTGAGGCAACACATCATGTCCGATTCAGAAACGTTGCGAGGTGAAGCGCGGCCGGGCGTGTCGCTCGTGGAACTGCTCGTCTGCCTGGCGATCATCGCCACGCTCGTGTCGCTCTTGATGCCGGCGATCCACTCGGTGCGGGCCGGGATGGCCCGGGCCAAGTGCGGTCACCACAAGGCGCAGCTGAACCTCGCCCTCTCGATGTATATGGAATCCGCCCGCGGCCTGCCGCCGCCGCCGAATCCGCCATATCCTGGTGGCTGGGCCCGGGAGGTGCTGCCGTTCATGGAAGAGCGGCCGCTCTTCGAGGCCCTCGATCTGCGGCAGCCGCTGACCGCGCCGGTGAATGCCGCGGCGGCCCGCAATCGTCCGCCCATGATGCAATGCACGTTCGCGCCCTGGCGGGAGAGCACGGTGGCCGGCGTCGCCCCGAGCGACTTTCTGCTCGTTGTCTATCCCCTCAAGTCCGACAGCCCCGCAGCCCGCCGGGCCGGGCCGCGGCAGACGAGGGACTTCGGGTTTTACTTCTTCCACGCTCCAAACGACTCGAACGAAGCCTGGCCGGCCTCGGTGGAGGTGGATCGCCAGGTGAAACAGGATCGGTGGGCCGCGGGCCGCTGGACGGTCTGGCATCCGCCCGCGCCGCAGACCGGGCTCGGGTCGCTCACCGAAGACGGTTTATGACCCGCCGCGCACGGGTTGCCCGTGCCAATCGAGCGGCGGAGGAAACGGAGCGTAGCCACGATGGCGAAGCGAGGTTTCCTTCGAGAGAGCGGAAGGCAGGATGCCTGGAGCGAACGTCCGGCGAGATGGCACGGACAACCCCGGCAACTTCGGATCAACCCACGAAGATTCCTGATGAGCCGAATCTGGTTGCCTTCGTCCTGCTGTTCGTCGCCGACGACCTGCGGCCGGCGTGATTGTCGCTGCGGCCTCAGGGGTTGACACCGACTGCGTCCTTGGCCGCAGCGGGCGTGGCGGGAGGGCGGTATTCCGGCGTTGGAACATGCGATCCTTTGCCCTTTTCCCAGCGGAAGGTGGGGCCCTCCAGAACAAGATCACGACCGACATCGAGGCTCTCCGCAGGTGGTGCGAACGACACGGGGGCAGCCTGCCGTATCTTCTCAAGCTGCGGCGCGTACCGTTTCTTTTTGGCGAGATTGTTCCATTCCTGAGGATCGGCCCGACGATCGTAGAGTTCTTCACCCGCTTTTCCATAGCGGATGTACCGCCAGTGTTCGTTGATCAGTGCAAACTCCCCCGGCCGCAATCCCGGAAGAAGGACGGTGCGGTCCGGGCCTGGCTGCTCCCCCGCGAGAAGGCCGGTGAGCGACCTGCCTTCGAGCTGTTGCCGCGGCGCAGGCAGGCCACACAGGTCAACCAGAGTGGGATAGATGTCGATCAGGCTGACGGTGGCATTCGTGCGCTGCCCCTGCACAACCCCGGGGCCCGCCCAGATGAAGGGCACTCGCGAGGTGCGATCCCAGAGGGTGTGCTTTCCCCAGTCGCCCTTCTGTCCGTGGTGATAGCCGTGGTCGCTCCACAAGACGACGATCGTGTTCGCAGCGGAGGGGCTCGCCGCCAGTGCGTCGAGCACCCGGCCGAGCATGGCATCGGCATAACTCATGCACGCGAGGTAGCCATGGATCGCGTCCTTGACGGCGTCGAGATCCTCGAGCTTCCGAATAATGCGGGACCGAGCGGTCTGCGTCTTGCGGATCCGCTCCGGAAGGTCGTCGAGGTCGGCGGCGTTGAACACGGGGGGCTCGATCGCGTCGCGGTCATAGAGGTTGAAGTATTTCTGGGGGCAGTAGTTGGGGTAGTGCGGGGCATAGAGTCCAAGGCCAAGAAAGAACGGCTTGTCGTGCTGCCTCTGCAACTGCTCGATCGCCCAGTCGACACGGCGGGTGTCGGCCATCTCCCCTTCGCGGTCGTTCGCAAGAGCCGCCCACTCGAGGAACAGGCCGCCTTTGATCTCCTGGCCCCGGTTGTAGACGCTGTGGGGGAAGGGGGTGGGGAAGGGCGTGTCTTCCCCCCAGGAGTCGAGCGGCCAGCCAGACTCTCGTTGCCTCTGTGATCGGAGGAAAAACTCGGTCCAGCCGCGGGTGTCGATGCAGCCTGCGGGATGATGGAAGAGTTTGCCCGCCCCGAGCGTGGCGTAGCCAGCCTTGGCGAAGCTGACCTGGAGTGGCTCGACTTCCGGATGATCGACGAAGTAGGTCGCGGTGGTGTAGCAGCCGGTGGTGGAGGCAAACTGGCCGCTGAAGATCGCGGCCCGGCTCGGGGCGCAGAACACGCCCGCGGTGTGGGCGTTGGTAAAGACCGTTCCGCGAGCGGCGAGGCGGTCGATGTTGGGCGTGATCGCCCGCGGAGTCTGCTCCAGGCAGCCGACCCAGTCGTTCATGTCGTCGACGGCGAGAAAGAGCACGTTGGGCGGGGCTGCGATCACGGCTCCCCCGCAAGCCACCAGCATTGCAATGACGAGGGAGCGAACGGCCGAC
>JBJOHE010000464.1:0-3212 GCA_046047895.1 Planctomycetota bacterium
CTGCGGAAAGTTCTTCTCCCAGTAATAGACGTAAAGAAAGTGATCCCGCCAGGGCACCTCTTCGCCGCGAACGAGCGGGAGAAAGCTCTGTCCGTCCATGTGGGGCGGGGTCTTCAGCCCCATGGCCTCCATGATCGTCGGTCCCACGTCGATGTTGGCGATCATCTGATCGAGCACGGTCCCGCCCTGAATGATGGCCGGACAGTGCACGAGCATCGGCACCCGCATCGAGGGCTCATAGGCCACTCGCTTGTCGATCAGGCCTTGCTCGCCGAACAGGAAGCCGTTGTCCCCCATGTAGATCACGAGCGTGTCATCGAGGATCCCCATCTCCTGGAGTTGACCGAGCACCCGGCCGATGCTGTCGTCGACCGACCGGAGCGTCTCGCAATACCGCTTGTAATACCGCTCGATGTCGAGGTCGCTGTGGTAGGGAAAATCGACACCATGCCACGAGTTCCGCTGATCGCGGAGCCAGCGGGGCTTGAGGAGATCCGCGACCGTCGTGTTTTCCGAGGCGGGCCGAGTGAAGGGCCGGTCCTTAAAGCCGTCCTCATACTTCGGCTCGGGCGTGAAGTTCGCGTGGACGGCCTTGTGGGAGAGATAAAGAAAGAAGGGCTTCTCGGCCGGCTTCTGCTGCTTCAGCCAGTCGATCGCGTAGTCGGTGAGTTCGGTCGTGATGTAGCCGTTTTGTGGCACGCGTCGGCCGTCGACGTTGAGTGTGTAGCCGGGCTTCGGCGGCAGGTAGTGCCCTTGGCCGGCGAAGCTCACCCAATGGTCCCAGCCCGGCTGCGGGCGGTCGCTGTCGCCCCCCATGTGCCACTTCCCGATGAACGCCGTCGCATACCCAGCTTTTTGAAGGTATTCCGGGAAGTAGACCGTTCCCGGCGGAATCGGCCGGTTGTTGTCGATCACGCGATGGCGGAAGGTGTACAGCCCCGTGAGGATCGACGCCCGGCTCGGCGAACAGAGCGACGTTGTGACCAGCGCGTTGCGAACATACGCGCCGTTTTCGGCCAGCGAATCCATCGCCGGAGTCTCGGCGAATTGGTGGCCGAGAAAGCTCATCGCGTCGTAGCGATGGTCGTCGGAGAGAATGAAGACCACGTTCCGCGGGGCCGCGCCCGGGATCCGCTCGGGCACGACCTCGGCCGGGGCCGGCGTCGCTGCATGGAGAAGCGTCGGAGCCGCCAGTAAGACGCACGCGAGAAGCCGTCGAGTGGTGGTGTGGGTCATCGCCGTCCTTGTGGGATCAGGTCAGTCGTTCCAGGTTGCCAGGGAGCCTCGCCTCCGCGTTGGATGTGTCGCCGCAATCGAACGGCAAGCGATTCCAGCCGCTTGCGATCGCTGGCCGCGAGATTGTCTTCCTCGCGAGGGTCTCGCTTCAGATTGTAGAGCTCAAGTGGGCTGTAGGGATCGTTGCGCAGCACCTTCCACTCGCCGTGGATCAGGGCCTCGTAGCTGTTACCGCCGTAGCGAATACCGCCCTCACGACGGACGAAGTAGAGTTCGCGATCGGCAGGAACCGCCTCGCCCGCGAATGCCGGCAGAAGGCTGACGGCGTCGAGGCCCTCGATGGACTCGGCAGCGGCCAGTTCGGCGACTGTCGGAAACACGTCGAACAACAGGCCCGGATGATCGCTCCGCGATCCGGCCGGGATTCGCTCGGGCCAGCGAACGAGAAACGGAATCCTGAGCCCGCCGTCGTAATGGTCTTGTTTCCCGCCTCGCCAGGGAGCATTGGACTGGGCATGGGCCAACGACCCACCGTTATCGGAGGCAAACACCACGATCGTCGTCTCCGCGAGCCCCGTTTCGTCGAGGGCCGCGAGCACCCGCCCGATCCCGGCGTCGAGATGCTCGATCAGGGCGATGGTTCGGGCCCGCGGTTCGTCCAGGGCTGGAAGTCGCCGCCGGACCTTCGCCAACCACTGCTCCGGCGGCTCGATGGGAAAATGGGGCGCGTTGTAGGCGAGATAAAGAAAGAACGGGGCCGCGGCGTCGGCCCTGCCGCGAACGTAGGTGGCCGCCTGGTCCGAAAAAATGTCGGTCGCATGGCCCGCCGGGTCGATCTCGGCTTCGTTCAACCGCATGTAGTTCTGCCCATGCCGGCGATGGGTCGTGTAACTATCCATCATGTCGCCGAGGAAGCCGTAGAAGTGCCCGAATCCCCGGTCGTTGGGCGTGTTGGGGGATGCAAGGCCGAGATGCCACTTCCCGATCATGGCGGTGTGGTAGCCGGCCTCGCCGAGCACATCGGCCAGCGTCGGCACCTGCGGATCGAACCAACCCCAGGAGTCAGCCGGGGTCGTGCGAATCACGCCGGGCACGCCGACCCGATCGGCATAGCGGCCGGTGAGGAGCGCCGCCCGGGAGGGCGAGCAGACGGTGGCGTTGGCCCGCATCGAGGTGAACCGCATGCCTTCTGCGGCGAGCCGATCGATGTTCGGCGTCTGCACGTCCGCTGCGCCGTAGGCAGACACGTCTCCATAGCCCTGGTCATCCGTGAGGATCACGAGCACGTTTGGCCGCGGAGCATCAGCCTGAGCGACGGCTGCCAGGAGCACAAGACCGACGGCGATCGCAGCGACAGAGACCGCGGGCGACAAAACATGACCCGCGCCCTGCTCCAGGGCATTCGAGAGAACAGCGACTCGCATGCGTCAGCCCCCGCCGACCAGCGGCCCGCCTTGGCTCTTGGGCTTCTTCGAAGGGGTGGCGTCAAACTGCTCTGCATACGCCATCCATGCCAACTTGTCGAGGCTTTGGGTGGTGGTCGGTGCCGGGGCTTCCTGCACCGCGGGGGCCGCAGTCGAAGCGACGGTGGGCGGGAGGTACGAGCCGGCCCCATACAAGCCCGACGTGGACAGGCCGACCAGATCGTTGACATTCACGAGGCCGTCATAGTTGAAATCGCCCTGCCACCAGCCGGCATCGCCGGCCGCAGATCCATACTTGCCCGAGGTCGCGATCGCGATCAGATCCTGGACGTTCACACTACCATCGAGGGTCGCGTCGCCAGCGGCAGCGTAACCCACCACGAGCGATCCATCCGACTGCAGGCGATAGCCGACCGACCGCGAGGCCTGCGACCCGATGCTCGAACTCGTGATGCCCGGCCCGGTCCACGCCCCACTCGCACGGGCCGAGACGATCAGGCCGCGGATGGCGGCGAGGTCGTAACTGCCCGGCGTCAGCCGGATCGCGCCCGT
>JBJOHE010000465.1:0-5792 GCA_046047895.1 Planctomycetota bacterium
GCACCGCCATTTCGGCCCGCGAGGAGATCGGCCCGGAGTGCCGCGGCCGTGATTCCGCCGGCGGCGATCGAAACCTGGCCCGCGCCGAGGTCGAGCCGGCCGCCCCCGCCACCTTCAGCGATGTCGAGCGACCCGACGGTCACCGTCACCCGGGCATCCTGCACGAGTGAGAGAGTGCCCCCACCGGAGATCGTGGTCGCGGGGCTGCCGGCCAGAGAACCGGCATTGATCGCCAGGGCCGTGATTCCGGTCGTGCCGTTGACGGCCAACGCCGCCGCCGACAGCGTGCCGCCATCGACGATCACCGACGGGGATCGCATGGTCGTGCCCGAGGCGACGGCGAGCGTCGCCCCGGTGTCGACGGTCACGTTCGCGTTCGCCAGGCCGCCATCGGCCGCCACCTCGAGCGAACCGGCCGACACGGCCACAGGCCCCGAGATCGTGTTCGTGCCAGCGAGCGTGAGGCTCCCCGGGCCCGTCTTCACAAAGCCAGCCGTCCCGGCGAGCGGGGCCGTGATCGTCGCCGCGACGAGGTCGGCCACCTCGATCGTGTTGGCCGCGGCGGTGGCTCCGGCCAACGTCAGGGCGTCGCCCTCCACGGTGTACCCGTCACCGCCGAAGACCAGACCATTTGCCGCCGAGACGCCACCCCCCGCGATCGTCACTTTCCCGGCCGGCTTTCCAAAGGAAGCCGTGGCCGCCGGATTCCAGGCGGAAATCGTCGACCCGTTCCACCAGGTTGTGCCGGCCGAAGACCAGGTGCCGTTGCCGCCGGCAGTGCTGCCGTTGCCATACCAGGCGAGCGTGGTCTGCGGCGTGCCTGGCGTGAAGACGAGGTTGAGATCATTGCCGCTCACCGCCACGCTGAAACTGCCGCCGGCGAGAGGATTGGCAAACCCGGTGGTGCCGTTGGCCGCGGCGGTGACGACGCTGAAGGCGTCGACGGCAAAGCCGGTGATGCCGCCGGTGGCCGAGGCGATCGTCCAGCTGCCGGCCTGGCCGGCATCGAAGCCGGCTGCTTGGCCGCCGGTGAGCGGATCGCTCCCCGCCAGGCTCCAGAGATTGATCGCGAAGGGATCGGCGGAGGTCGCCGTGATCGCGAGCGGCCCGCCGACGGCCAGCAGATCCCAGCCGGTTTCGCTTCCCGCCGTGCCCTGGGCATCGAGCACTTGCCAGTTGTAGTTGCCGCCGCCGCCAAACGTGACATCGGCGGAGGTGGTGAGCGGGCCGACCGGATCGCCCGGCGACACGGTGCCTCCACCGCCCAGGAGCAGGCCGCCGACCACGCTCCCCGAGCCGGCGAGCGTTTGGCCGGCCGGCACTGCGTAGCCCGCCGTCTTGGCGGTCACGTCGAAGGAGGCCCCGCTCTCCACGAGCACCGTAGGCGACGCGTCAATCGTGCCGTCGGCCCCGAGCCCGAGCGTGCCGGCCGAGACCGTCGTGGTGCCCGAGTAGGTGTTCACTCCCGCGAGCGTGAGCCGCTGCGGACCTACGAACGCCAGGCCGTGGCCCGCGCCGCCGTCGCCCACCGCATCGCTGAAGACCACCTCGGCGGTACCGCCCGCGGAATTCGCCACCTCGAAGGTCGCCGCCGAGGCGAGCGTGACCGGAGCGGTGAACCGCGTGGTGGCCTTGAATCCCTCCGTAATCTCGCCGCGGTAGTCGAACGAGAGTTTGCTGTCGTTCGAGATCGTGATCGGGGCGGCAAAGTCGTTGGTCGTATGGTTGGCGGCCGTGCCCGTGCGGTTGATCGCCAGTGTTGAGCTTGCCGGCACCTCGATCTCCGCACCGGTAAACCGTGTCTCCCCGCCGGCGTTGCTCGTCAGCTGAAGCGTGCCGCCGGCCAGCACGGCCGTGTTGACCGCGGCAAGGATGTCGACGAGCGACGCTCCCCCGCGATCAAGGTTCACGGTTCCGGCGGCGACCCGCAGCGTGAACTCGCTTCCATATGGCGTCGCCCGCGACAGGGTCAGCGTGCCGCCGCCCCGCTGTTCGAGCGCACCGGCTCCGGTCACCGCTCCGGTGAACGCGATGTCGTCGGAGCGATCGAAGGCCAGCACGGTCGCGGCCGCCAGTGCGAGGTTTCCATCGGCCGCGATCGCCCCGGACGTGGCCCCGTCACCCACGATCAGCGAGCCGTCCGCCACGGTCGTGCCGCCGGAGTAGGAGTTGTCGCCGACAAGCGTGACCGCCCCGGTGCCCCGCTTGAGGAATCCGCCGGCTCCGCTCACGGCACCGGCGAGACTGACCGAGTCGGATCGATCCACGGCCAGCACGCTCCCCGGTGCCAGCGAGACGTTGCCCGAGAGCACGCCGGAAGTGCCCCCGTTGCCAATCTGAAGGCTGCCGGCCGCGACCGCCACCCCGCCCGCCGCACTCCCGTCGCCGGTGAGCACGAGCGTGCCTGCTCCGGTCTTCGTGAGTCCGGCCGTGGCGTCGACTGCGGCCGCGATCGTCGCGGTGACCCCGCTCGCCACGTCTACTTCGTTGGCGATCTGCGAGCCGCCGGCGAGCGTGAGCTGCCCGCCCGACACCAGGTAGCCGTCGGCCTCGAAGGAGACGCCGTTGGCCGCGGAGATGCCCGCCGGCCCGATCGTCACCTCACCGCCAACGCTGCCGAAGATGGCCCGCCGCCCGGAATCCCAGGCCTGGACCGTCGAGCCGTTGAACCAGTTGATGTTCAGCGGAGCCCAGGTGCCCTTGCCCCCGGCGGTGGCGTCGTCGCCATACCAGGTGAGGCCGCTCGTCGCGGCGTTCGGCCGGAAGACGATGTCGAGCCCCGTACCGCTCGTCGACACCGCCACGCTGAAGCTGCCCCCCTGGGTGTCGTTGGCGAAGCCGCCCGTGCCACCCGTGGCGGTGGGATTGACCGTGAAGGCGGCAAGATCGACGGCGTCCACCGTCGCTCCCGTCTCCAGGAAGGTCCAGCGATACGGCTGGAGCGGATCGAAGTTGGCGGCTGGGCCGCTGGTGTCGCCAAATGACACGCTCCAGAGGTCGATCGTGTAGGGAGCCGCCTGCGTCGCCGACACGCTCAGGTCCCCGGCGAGATCGAGCAGGTCCCAACTGCTGCCGGCGATCCCGGCGGCGTCGGCAATCTGAAAGACGAAGTCGCCACCCGCCGCGAGCGTGGCCGACGCGGCCGCGAGGGTGCCCGGGCCTGACTCGCCCGGGGCGAGCCTGCTGCCGGCCGCGAGCACAAGCGGGCCGGCGGTGCCGGTGCCACCCAGCACAGCCCCGTTCACCGTGATCTCGCTGGGGCCATTGTCGCCGTTGACCAGCAGGGTGCCGGCGGCGACGGTCGTCGCTCCGCCGTAGGTGTTGGTGCCTGCCAAGACAATCGTGCCCCCGCCGCTGATCGTGACGGGATTGAGACCGACGCCGTCGGCAACCCCGCCGGAGAAACTCGCGCGGCCGCCGGCGGCGGCCGAAAGGGTGACAGCCTGATTAAGGATCAGGTCGCCGGCAAAACTGGCAGTGCCACCGGTCGCCTGGGTGCCCAGCACGACACTACCCTGCGAACCGCCGGCCGACGCCAGGAACTGAAGGTTGTCGAGCCGGTTGTTTCCGGTCGTGCTTGTCGCCCCGTCGAACGTCACCCGCACCAGCGCCGTCGACGCCCCGGCCAGGCCGTTGATCGTGGGAACCTGTCGGGCCTCGAAGCTCGAGGCGATGTCGGCGATCGTCGCCACCGGCGTCCACGACACCCCATCGGTGCTGATCGACCACTCCTGGCTCGTGAACCCTGCCGAGGTCCGCTGGGTGGCATAACTGACGTCGAGGAGCGAATAGGCGGACATGTCGACGGAGAACACCGCCGACTGGAGGTTCGCCGTGCTACCGATCAACGCCAGCGACGCCGGGGCCGTCGTCACGGTCGAGAAGCCCTCGCCCGCGTTGACCGCCGTGCCGCTGAAGGAATTGAGCTGAGGATCGACCGACCAGCTGCTCGAGCCATTCTGGCCGTCGAGGCTGAGAGTGCCTGATCCGAAGTTCGCCGCGAACGACGTCGGCGTGTTCGGCCGGGCCGCAGTCGCGGTGCCCCCGGTGGTGGTGGTCTGGAAGTCCCAGCCCGCCAGGAGCACACTCGGCCCGCTGCTCGACTCGCCGACGACGATCTGGTTGGAGATCGTCTCACCCGCTTCTGCGTAGAGTCCTCCGTCGATCGTCGTCACGGCGGCCGATCCGAGCGGGGCGAAGCCCACCGCCGTGATGCTCCCGCCCTCGAGCCGCGTGCCGCCGGTGTGACTGCTCGCACCGGTGAGACGCAGGTCCCCGGCGCCTCGCTTGACCACCAGCCCGCTGCCGGAGATCCCGCCGCCGTAGGTCGTCGAGGCCGCCGTGTCGAAGGCGAGGCGAGCGCCGGTTTCGATCGCCACGTCACCCCCGAGGCTGGCGGCGGAGGCCACCTGGAGCGTGCCGGCGGCCACCGCCGTTCCGCCCGCGTAGGTGTTCGCGGCCGACAGCACGAGCGTGCCCGGCCCCGCCTTGGTGAGCCCGTTTCCGCCCGCAACGACGGCCGCAATCGAGGCCGTGGCCCCAGAGCCCACCGTGATCGTGTTGGCGGTGGGGGAGACACCTGCGAGCGTGAGGCTCCCGCCTGCGAGCGAATAGCCGTCGACATCGAAGTCGAGGCCGGCCGCCGCCGAGATGCCTGCCGGCTGGATCGCGACCGCGGCCCCGGCACCGCCGAACACGGCCGTGCGGTTC
The DNA here is from genome assembly GCA_046047895.1 of Planctomycetota bacterium. Lineage (GTDB taxonomy): Bacteria > Planctomycetota > Planctomycetia > Pirellulales > UBA1268 > QWPN01. The sequence goes on from JBJOHE010000465.1 coordinate 4,711, forward strand.
GGATCCCAGGTGCCGATGGTCACACCGCCGTCAGGTGACCAGGTGCTCCCGAGGCTCGACCAGGTTCCGGGGCCGCCCGGGGCGACGCCGTTGCCAAACCACTCCAACTGGGCTCCGGGGACGAACGGCGTAAACACCACATTCAGATCGGTGCCGACCGCCTCGACCGCAAATCCGCCGCCCGCGAGCGGATTGGTAAAGCCCCCGGTGCCGTTGATCGCGGCGGTATTCACCATGAACTTGTCGGCACTGAAGCCCACGAGGCCGCCGGCAGCCCGGGCGAAGGTCCACGACACCGGCTGCTGATTGTCGAAGTTCGGCACGTCGCCGCCCACGTCGGGGCTCGTGGCCGAGAGGCTCCACAGGTTCAGGGCGAAGGGCTCGTCCGGCGTGGCCGCGATCGTCAATTCACCGGTCACATCCAGAAGGTCCCAGTCAAACCCAGGAGTGCCCGCGGCGTTCGCGATCTGGAAGTTGAAGTTTCCGCCAACCCCAAGGGTGGCTGCCGTGGCGAAGATCGTGCCAGGGCTGGCCCCGGGAGCCAGCGTGCCGCCACCCGCAACGGCCAGGTTTGCCAGCTGGCCGCTGCCCGTGAGGGTGGTCGAGCCAGTGACCGAGAACTGCGAGGCACCGATCGAAGCCGAGTTTTCTAGCGCCACCGTGACCGAGTCGGCCAGGGTCACCGCCGCCGTCAGACCCTCGGCGTAGCCGCCCAGCCGGAGCGTGCCCGTGCCACCGATCGTGATCGGGTTCGTCGAGGTGACGTCACCGAGGAAGGTGGTGTCGTTGTCGACGACGAGCGTGATGTCGCCCGCCGCACCGTTCGCACTGAAGGTGGTGATCGGGCCATTGAAGACCATCGGCTGCCCCGCGAGGCGGGCGTTGCCGATCGGCTTGCCGCCGATCGAAAGCCCATTGTCGAGCGTGAGCGGTGCCGTGGCCTCGATCGTGCCGTAGTTGAAATAGAGAGGATCGCTGCCTAGCCCGGTGGCCGACGAGACCTGAACCGTGCCGCCTGCGACGGGGGTGCTGCCCTGCGTGCCGATGCGCAGCCGCACGAGCCCGGAATTGTCGCCGGAGAC